>NZ_BAAJYT010000057.1:0-20324 GCF_057541515.1 Acidovorax sp. KNOB132 | reverse complement strand
GTGGTGGGCAACAAGCTGCGCGTCAAGCTCGAGGCCATCGACAAGCGCCAGAAGCTCGTCGCCGTGAGCGACATCCCCAACCTGCTGGAGGTGAGCAGCACCCACAATAGCCGCGCCGACTCGTGGGCCTTCGTGGTCACCGCCCTGCGCGAGGGCAATGCCAAGCTGGCCATCCAGGTGCAGCAGGGCGCGGGCGCGCCGCTGCTGACGATCACCCCGCCGCTGGTCAGCATCACGATCCGAAAGCCGGTGTCGCTGCCCGATGCCGCCTCCGAGGCCGGCATGCTGATGCGCCTGTTTTTGGCCGAGGCCCCGGCGCCACAGACGTGGCGCGACACCGGCGTGAAGGACATCGAGGACGCCAAGCAGGGCATGCGCATGATGCGGCGCGTGCTCCACAACCGGCTCGCTTCGGGCAAGCCGCAGGACTTCGGCGCTCCCAATGCGCGCAGCCTGACGGACATCGTGCGCGCCAGCGCCCATGGCGTGCAGTTCAAGGGATTCGACCAGTATCCCCGGCTGGGCGGCGGCCAGGAAAAGGTGATCAACGGGGTGCTGGCACTCGTCAACGACGCCACCAACCTGCGCTGGAACGCCCAGTACACGGCCTTCTACAACGCAGCGCTCGAGGTGGCGACGGAGGGCCTTGCGCCCGACCCCAGCCCGAACGGGCTCTTCGGCTGGCGCACCGCCGGCTCGGGAGCGCCGTCGCGCGAGTTCAGCGAGTTCAAGACCTCGGGCGGCAACACGTTCTTCACGCACGCCACCCAGCGGGTCCGCCCCTGAAACAAGAGCGCGCGGGGCGCGGGCCGTTCAGCGCTCGATCATCTCCCGCACCTTGGCGGCCAGCGCGCCCACGTCGAAGGGCTTGGTGATCACCTCCATGCCGTATTCCAGCAGGCCGTTGCCCACGGCCGCATTCTCGGCGTAGCCGGTGATGAACAGCACCTTGAGGCCGGGGCGCGTCACCCGGGCGGCATCGGCCACCTGGCGGCCGTTCAGGCCGCCGGGCAGCCCCACGTCGGTGAGCAGCAGGTCCACGCGGCGCCCGGACTGCAGCACGTGCAGGCCGGCCGGTCCGTCGCCCACCGAGACGACCCGGTAGCCCAGGTTTTCCAGCTCTTCGGCAATGAGCCCGCGGATGATGGACTCGTCCTCGATGACCAGCACCACCTCGCCCTCGCCGCGGTGGCCGTCGATGGCCGGCAACTCGGGCACCTCGGCATCGGCGTCGCCCAGGTAGCGCGGCAGGTACAGGCACATGGTGGTGCCCTCGCCGGGCACCGAATAGATGCGCACCTGCCCGCCCGACTGGCGCACGAATCCGTACACCATCGACAGGCCCAGGCCCGTGCCCTGCCCCATGGGCTTGGTGGTGAAGAAGGGGTCGAACGCGCGCGCGGCCACATCGGGCGCCATGCCCGCGCCGGTATCGGTCACGCACACCGAGATGTACTGGCCCGGCGCCAGCTCGCGTTCGGTGGCGGCGCGGTCGTCCAGCCACTTGTTGGCGGTCTCGATGGTCAGCCGCCCGCCGTGGGGCGACATGGCGTCGCGCGCGTTGATGCACAGGTTGAGCACGGCGTTCTCCAGCTGCGACGGATCGACCCGGGTGAGCCACAGCCCCCCCGCGCCGACGACCTCCACCTCCACGCCCGGGCCCACCGTGCGGCGTACCATCTCCTCGATGCTGCCGATGAGCCGGTTGACGTCCACCGGCTTGGGATCCAGCGTCTGGCGGCGCGAGAAGGCCAGCAGGCGCTGGGTGAGGGACGCGGCGCGGCGCACCGAGGCCTGCGCCATGCCAATGTAGCGCTCGGCGTTGTCGAACTTCTGCAGCGCGATGCGCTTTTCCAGCACCTGAAGGCTGGCGCTCATGGCGCCCAGCAGGTTGTTGAAGTCGTGCGCGATGCCGCCGGTCAGCTGGCCGATGGCCTCCATCTTCTGCGCCTGGCGGTACTTGGCCTCGACCTCCATCAGCTCGTGCGTGCGCTGTGCCACCGCCTGCTCCAGCGACTCGTTGACCTCGCGCAGCTGGGCCTCGGTGCGCGCGCGCTCGGCGGCGGTGCGCGTGCGGGCGGCCACCTCGCGCATGAAGGCGATCTCCTCGCCCGTCCACTCGCGCACGTGCTCGTGGTGGGCGAACAGCATGGCCACCAGCTGGCCGTGCTCCACCACCGGCATGTTCATGAAGGCGCGGGCGCACAGGCCCTCCAGCGCCGGGGCCCGATCGCGGGTGCGGGCGTCGCCGCGCACGTCGGCCACGCACACGGATTCGTCGCGCGCCAGGTCGTCCAGGAAGCCGCCGAAATCGGGCAGGTGCAGCACCGGCGCGAGCGGATCGCAGCCGGGCGCCATCCAGTCGTGGTGCACGTGCACGGCCTGCGCGGCGGCATCCACCGCGCCATAGCCCGCGCGGCTGACCTTCAGGGTGCGGCCCAGGGTTTCGGCCGCGGCCAGGCAGACGGCGTCCACGCTGTCCAGCGACCGCAGCTGGTCGGAAAACCGTGCCAGCGCCTCGCGCCGCGCCTCGGCCGCCATGCGCTCGGTGATGTCCACGCCCTCCACGAAAATGCCGGTCACCGCGCCCGCGGCATCGCGGATCGGCTGGAAGACGAAGTCCACGTACAGCTCGTGCACCGGCCCGCCCTGCTCGGCCTGGCGGACGTAGCGGGCGGCATGCGCCGTCAGGGCTTCTCCGCTGCCATAGACCCGGTCCAGCAGCTCGACGTAGCCCTGCGTGGTCGCATCCGGAAGCGCCTGCGCCACGGTCAGGCCCAGCAGCGGCCGATCACCCACGAGCCGCAGGTAACCGGGGTTGGCCAGCACGATGCGGTGCTCGGGGCCCTCCAGCATGGCCATGAAGCTGGGCGACTGCTCGAACAGATGGGCGAAGCGTTCGCGCTCGCCCTTGAGCTGGCGCTCGGCCTGGACCTTGGCGGTGGTGTCCACCACCAGCGCGAGCACGCCCGCGGGGCGTCCGCTCCCGTCGAGCAACGGCGAGTAGTCGAGGTTGATCCACACCGGCTCGGCACGCCCGTTGAGGTTCAGTACGAAGGGCTGGTCGCGGTAGCTCAGGGTGCCGCCGGCCAGGACGGTCTTCACGACGTGGCGGTTGAACTGCTCCGCCTCGGGCCAGGCATCGCCGATGTTGCAGCCCAGGAGCTGGGGATGGCGCTGGCCCGAGAAGGCCGCATAGGCGTCGTTGTAGAGCAGCACGCCGGACTCGCCCCACAGCGTGGCCATGGGCACGGCGGCGTGCAGCATGGTGGAAATGGCCCATTGCATGGGGGCCGGCCAGGCGGCCAGGGGCCCGAGGGGCGTGGCGGCCCAGTCATGTCGGGCGATGCGTTGCGCCATCTCGCCGCCGGAGGCGAGAAACGAAGGGGGGTGGGTGGGGATGCCGCTGGACATGGCACGGTTTCCTATCGATCGAAAGCGACCCGCCCAACACCCGGCGGGGCCGGATTGCGACCCGTCATACGAAAGCTCCTTCTTGCTGTTTTGCTCCTGAATTCATAGCGATATGCCCTAGTATTTATTGCGGTGACCGGCATTTTCAATGGGGTTATCCATGCCGCACCGAAAAAAGAAGATCCAGCCCTGGTGGCGGGGTTCCGGGCGCGCTCAGTGGCGCGCAGCCGGGCGTTTGGGGGGGCGGCACCTCCGGTTCGTCGCCACCGAAGATGCGGCGCAGGGTTTCACCGATGCGGGCGCCGATGGCCGTGCCGACGCCCGGCGCCACGGCCGTGCCCACGGCCGCCCCGGCCAGCGCGGCCGGCGGAAGGGTCAGCGTGGTGTCGTCCATGGTGCCGCCGAATTCGAGTGGAATGCCCACCACGCCATCCACCAGGTCCACGGCCACGTGGCCGCTCACCCGCCGGTTCTGCAGCACCGCGTCGCCCGTGGCCGTGAGCACGCCGGAGGTCGCCTTGAGGTCGCTGTAGCGCACGATGGTGCCGCCGCGGTCCGCCTCGGTGCGCACCACGCCTTCCAGGCTGTCGAGCTGCGTGGTGCCGCCGCGCTGGGTGCCCACGGTCTTCACGGCCCGCTCCAGGTCGAAGGTGAGCAGGCGGGCGCGAGCCACGGTGAAACGGGTGCGGGTGTGCAGGGCCTGCACCGCCTCGGCCGGGTCGGCGCCTTCGGCGATCAGGTCGGTGTGGCCGCTGGCCTTGCCGGCCACCACGGCGCGGCGCTCGAAGGCGGCCATGACGCCCTCCACATCGACGCCGGTGAAGTCGATGGCGCCCGTGACGCGGTAGCGGCCGTTGATCTCCTGCAGGCGCAGGGTGCCCTGCTCGGTGCGCCCGCCGGCGGACACGTCGGCCCGCCAGCGGTCCTCGGTGCCCTCGCGTGCGAGGGCCATGCGCGTGGGCACGGGTGCGCCGGTGCGCTCCAGCCAGGCCTGGCGGGGCCGCCATGCGGTGTCGAATTCGGCGCTGCCGGCATAGACGAGCGTGCGGCCGTTGCGGCCGATCCAGCGCACGCCCTGCCAGTCGGCCCGCTCCACCGGGACGGGGGCCAGGGTGAACGGCAGGGAGGACTCGGCGCCATCATCGGTGGGCCGCACCTGGAACTCCGAGAGCGAGGCCTGGGGAATGGTGGCGTTCTCCAGCTGCAGGTCGGTCAGCGCCAGGCGCCGGTGCAGCAGGTCGCCCCAGCGCACGCCGGCCGACAGGCGCTCGGCGCTCAAGGGGGCCTCCTGTTCGGTGCGCACGTCGCGCAGCTCCACGCGCGGCGAAGGAAACAGCGACCAGTGCAACTGGCCGACCTTGACCGGCACGCCCAGCCGCTCGGTCGCGGCATCGCCCGCGCGGCGGGCCAGCTCGGCCTCGGACGGCCACCAGATCGCCAGGGCGCCCGCGCACGCCATCGCCACGGCAGTGGCGCCCAGGGCAATCCAGCGGAAGCGGTGGCGCGGCATGTGCGTCAGAAAGGTTCGAGAGGGTATGAAGAGCCCAGGCGGGGGGGGCGGGACGGTGCTGCGGTACCGAAGGGCTACGTTATCGCAGGGGCCGGCTGCGGCAGGTCGGCTCTGTCCTACGTGGCTGTGGGCCCAGGGGCCGAAACGCGGTACCCGGTCCTCGGCGGGACGGGCGGGCATTGACCCTAAACTCGCCCACGCGCCACCGGCCGTTCCCCCATCCAGATGGCACCCGCACGCCGCGGTGCCCATACCCTTTCAGGAGACCTTCCCGTGACTTCCCCCTACTTTCCCCGCTGGCGGGTGACCACCGCCGCCCAGGGCGCCGTCGTCGCCCCCGACGAACGCCTGCCCTGGGGGCAGACGGCCGTGATGGGCGTGCAGCACGTGATCGCGATGTTCGGCGCCACGGTGCTCGCGCCCATCCTGATGGGGTTCGATCCCAACGTGGCCATCCTGATGAGCGGGCTGGGCACGCTGATCTTCTTTCTCATCACCGGCGGGCGGGTGCCGAGCTACCTGGGCTCCAGCTTCGCCTTCATCGGCGTGGTCGTGGCCGCATCGGGCTACGCCGGCCAGGGCCCCAACGCCAACATGGCCGTGGCGCTGGGCGGCATCGTCGCGTGCGGCCTGGTCTACACCCTGATCGGCGCGCTGGTGCAGGCCGTCGGCACCGGCTGGATCGAGCGTTTCATGCCCCCCGTGGTGACCGGTGCGGTGGTGGCGGTGATCGGGCTGAACCTGGCCGGCATTCCCATCAAGAACATGGCGGCCAACAACTTCGAGAGCTGGATGCAGGCGGTCACCTTCGTGTGCGTGGGCCTGGTGGCCGTGCTCACGCGGGGCATGGCGCAGCGCCTGCTGATCCTGCTGGGGCTGATCGCCGCCAGCGGGGTCTATGCCGTGTTCACCAACCTGCTGGGCTGGGGCAAGCCGATCGACCTGTCGGCCCTGGCCTCCGCCCCCTGGCTGGGCCTGCCGCAATTCACGGCGCCGGTGTTCAGCGGCCCGGCCATGCTGCTGATCGCGCCCGTGGCCGTCATCCTGGTGGCCGAGAACCTGGGCCACATCAAGGCCGTGACGGCCATGACGGGCCAGAACCTGGACCGCTACATGGGCCGCGCCTTCATCGGCGACGGCATCGCCACCATGGTGAGCGGCAGCGCGGGCGGCACGGGCGTGACCACCTATGCCGAGAACATCGGCGTGATGGCCGCCACCAAGATCTACTCCACCGCCGTGTTCCTGGTGGCGGGGCTGATCGCGCTGCTGCTGGGCTTTAGCCCGAAGTTCGGCGCGCTGATCCAGGCGATTCCGCTGCCGGTGATGGGCGGCGTCTCCATCGTCGTGTTCGGCCTCATCGCCGTGGCCGGCGCCAAGATCTGGGTGGACAACCGGGTGGACTTCTCGGACAACAAGAACCTCATCGTGGCGGCCATCACGCTCATCATCGGCACGGGGGACTTCACGCTGAAGTTCGGCGACTTCGCGCTGGGCGGCATCGGCACCGCCACCTTCGGCGCCATCGGCCTCTACGCGCTGCTGAACCGCCGGCGCTGACCCCTGCCGCAGCGGGCGCCGGGCCGCCGGTGCGGCCTCAGCGCCGCACCAGCGTCCAGACCAGTTCCAGCCCCGCGGCCAGCAGATCGAAGCCTTCGCCCGCGCCGGTCAGCCGCTCCCGCTCCATCTCGCGCCGCTCGCGCGAACGCACGCGCTCCAGGGCCACCAGCGCATCGGCCACGTCGGAGGGCCCGGGCGCGGCGGCAGCCGGTGCGGCCCGCGCCGCGCTGGCGTGGCGGTCCAATGCCCGGTCCACGGCCTGCGGGTCCAGCAGCGACAGGGCCGAGCGGCAATAGGGGCAGGCGTGGTCGTTGCGGATGTCCACCGTGCCGCCGCAACTGGTGCACTGGATGGTGCCCACGCGCTCGGCCAGCGCGTCGATCTCCGCCACCGACAGGTGCCGCACGAACCCCTTTTCCACCATGAGCGAGCCGAAGGTGCTGAACCGGCCGTGCCCCGCGGGGCAGCGGAAGGTCTTGTACCGCCCGCCCTTGACCACGTCGAAGCCGGGCTCCAGCGCGCGCGGGCAGTGCGGGCATTGCAGCCGCTGGGCCACCGGGTGGCGCGCATCCCCGCGGTGCTGGTGCAACAGCTCGAACAGCGCCACCACCCCGGCCGGGGCCAGGCGCGTGTTCTCCCGCGGGTCGAACCACAGGCCCTGGCAGGCGAAACACAGGTCCAGCTCGATGGTCTCGCTGCCGTGCGAGCGGAAGCGATGGGACTCGGCGGGCTGCCGGCAGGAGGGGCAAAGGGATGTCGTGGACATGGGTGGCATCGATCGTACCGCCGGTCGCCGCGGGTGCATTCCAAAGTGACCGGGACCGCTTTGGCGCTCGGGTAAACCCTGAGGCATGACACAGGCGGCTGCTAAGATTTCGCGCAGCCTTTGCGGCCCCTTGTGGCCGCCCCTCCTTGCGCAGAAAGCCCCTTCCATGACCCCACCCAGCCGCGTTCTCAACCCCCTGCTGCGCGAACGCACACTGTCGGCCGAACAGGCCGCCGAGCTGATTCCCGACGGCGCGCGCGTGGGCATGAGCGGCTTCACCGGCGCGGGCTATCCCAAGGCCGTGCCGGCGGCGCTGGCCCGCCGCATCGAAGGGCTGCACGCGGCCGGCGAGGCCTTTCGCATCGGGCTGTGGACGGGGGCCTCCACCGCGCCGGAGCTGGACGGCGCGCTGGCCAAGGTGGGGGGCATCAGCATGCGCATGCCCTACCAGTCCGACCCCACCTGCCGCCAGCAGATCAATGCCGGCCAGATGCAGTACGTGGACGCCCACCTGTCGCACGTGGCGCCCTACGTGTGGTTCGGCTTGTGGGGCAAGCTGGACGTGGCGGTGATCGAGGTGGCCGGCGTGCTGCCCGACGGCCGGCTGATCCCCTCGTCGTCGGTGGGCAACAACAAGACCTGGCTGGACCAGGCGGACCGCATCATCCTGGAGGTCAACAGCTGGCAGCCCGAGGGCCTGGAGGGCATGCACGACATCTACTACGGCACCGACCTGCCGCCCAACCGCGTGCCGATCCCGCTGGTGCGCCCGGCCGACCGCATCGGCGAGCCCTACCTGCGCTGCGACCCGGCCAAGGTGGTCGCCGTGGTGGCCACGCACGCACCGGACCGCAACTCGGCCTATGCCGCGCCGGACGACACCTCCCAGCGCATCGCCGGCCACATCATCGAGTTCCTGCAGCACGAGGTGGCGCGGGGCCGCCTGCCGCCCGGCCTGCTGCCGCTGCAGTCCGGCGTGGGCAACATCGCCAACGCCGTGCTGGCCGGCCTGAACGCCGGGCCGTTCGACCACATGACGGCCTACACCGAGGTGCTGCAGGACGGCATGCTGGACATGCTGCGCTCGGGCAAGCTCGACAGCGCCTCGGCCACGGCGCTGTCGCTCAGCCCGGCGGCCACCGAGGAATTCAACCGCCACATCGACTTCTACCGCGAGCGCATCGTTCTGCGCCCCCAGGAGATCAGCAACCACCCCGAGCTGATCCGCCGCCTGGGCCTGATCTCGATGAACGGCATGATCGAGGCCGATATCTACGGCAACGTGAACTCCACGCACGTGATGGGCTCGTCCATCATGAACGGCATCGGCGGCTCGGGCGACTATGCGCGCAACGCCTACCTGTCGATGTTCCTCACGCCGTCGCTGGCCAAGGGCGGCGCCATCTCGTGCATCGTGCCCATGGCCTCGCACGTGGACCATACCGAGCACGACGTGCAGGTGATCGTGACCGAGCAGGGCCTGGCCGACCTGCGCGGGCTCTCGCCCTCGCAGCGTTCGCGCGTGGTGATCGAGCGTTGCGCGCACCCGGACTTCCGCCCCGCGCTGCGCGACTACGTGGCCCGCGCCGAGGCCAGCGGCTGCGGCCGCCACACGCCCCACCTGCTGGGCGAGGCGCTGTCCTGGCACGAGCGCTACGTGCGCACGGGGACCATGCGCGCCTGAGCGACTCCTGCCGCGGCCAGGGCGCCGGATAATCCGGGCCACTTTCCCGGCCGCCCGCGGCGGGCGGGCCCCACCCACCAACGCAAGGAGTCCCCATGCCCATCTGGAAGCGCCCCATCGACCTGCCCACCGTGCAAGCCGGCAACGAAGGCACCGCCGTGTCCCACCTCGGCATCGAGTTCACCGAGATCGGCGAAGATTTCCTGCGCGCCCGCGTGCCCGTCGATGCGCGCACCAAGCAGCCCTTCGGGCTGCTGCACGGGGGCGTGAGCGTGGTGCTGGCCGAAACACTCGGCTCCGTGGGCGCGGTGTACGCCTCGCCCGAGGGCTGGCATGCCGTGGGCCTGGACATCAACGCCAACCACCTGCGCTCGGCCCGCAGCGGCTGGGTGACCGGCACCGCCAGGCCCGTGCACATCGGCCGCACCACGCAGGTATGGCAGATCGACATGGTCAACGACGAAGGCGAGCTGACCTGCGTGTCGCGCCTGACGATCGCCATGCTGGCGCCGCGCTGAAAGGGCGCAAGCCACCCCGAAAAGAAGCGCGTGCAGCGCTGCACGGACTGCCGCCCATGGACGGCTGACGCGGCCATGGCCTCAGCCGCGCAGGGCCTGCACGAGGTCTGCGGCGATCGCGATGGCGATCTCGGGCGGGGTGCGCGCGCCGATGTCCATGCCGACCGGGCCGTGGAGTCTGGCCTGTTCGACCTCGGACACATCGAACAGCGCCAGGCGGGCCTTGCGCGCGATGGTGGTTGCCCGGGACCCCATCGCCCCAACATAGAGCGAGGGGCCCTTCAATGCCTCCATCAGCGCCAGGTCATCCAGCTTGGGATCGTGGCTCAGGGCGACGACTGCGGTGCGCTCGTCGGGCGGCTGCAGGGCCAGCGCATCGTCGGGCATCTCCGACCAAAGGCGGCAGCCAGGATGGGGCCAGGTCGCGAGGTATTCGGCGCGCGGGTCGATCACCTCCACGCTGAAGCCCAGCGTCATGGCGATGGGAGCGAGGTAGCGCGAGACGTCGCTGGCGCCGATGAGGACCAGGCGGTGCGTCGGGCCGAGCACATGCTGGAACGTGGTGGCCGATCCGCAGGCCTTGGTCGCCCCGTGGGGATCGGCCAGCGTCCATTGCCCGGTGGAGAGGTCGATGGTCCGGGCCACCAAGGCCCCTTGCGCCACACGGTGCAGCAGCGGCTGCACCAGGGCGGCCTGGAGGGGCTCCAGCCACACGCGCAGTTGGCCGTTGCACGGCAACCGCAGGCGGGCGCGCTCCTGCGCGTCAACGCCATACGTGACGGCCTGCCCCTGGGTGCAGGCCGCAGCATCCCTGCGCAGCCAATCCGTGAGATCGTCTTCCACGCATCCGCCAGAGACGGCACCGACCACTTCGCCTCGGTCGTTGAGCACGGCCATGGACCCCACCGGACGCGGCGCCGATCCATAGGTCGCAAGCACGGTGGCCAGCCAGACTTCGCGGCCCTGCGCCAGCCATTCGCTCGCGGCGCGCAGCACCTGCAAGTCGGGTGCGCCCATCGGGGCCACCGCAGGCTGGGCGGCGCGCTCTGCGGCAATGGCCATGGTCACGTCAAGCCGTGCGGAGTTTTTCGGCATCCATGGGCAGCGTGCGGACCCGCTGGCCGGTCGCAGCGGCCACTGCGTTCAGCAGGGCCGGCGTCACCAGCACCGTGGAGACCTCGCCGATCCCGGTGGGCGCCTCGGTGCTGGGAAGAATATGCGTTTCCATCACCGGCATCTCGTTCATCCGCATCAGGCGGTAGTCGTGGAAATTGGACTGCTCCACGCGCCCGTTCTGGATCGAGATGTTGCCGAACAGCACGGCCGTGAGGCCGAACACGTTACCGCCCTGCACCTGCGCCTCCACAGTGCCCGGCGTAACCACCGTGCCGCAATCGACCACCGTGACGACGCGAAGCGGCCGGACGGTGCCGTCGGCATCCACCGCGACCTCGATCACCTGCGCGGCGTAGGTGCCGAACGCATGGGTCAGCGCAAGGCCCTTGCCTTGCCCCTTCGGCAGGGGCCGGCTCCACTGGGCGCGTTCGGCCAAAGTGCGCAGCACCTGCACGGCGCGCGGGTGCTTCTCCAGCATGCGAAGCCGGTATTCGATCGGGTCCTTGCCGGCGGTGTGCGCCAGCTCGTCCAGAAAGCACTCGACCGGAAAGGCGTTCTGCATGTGGCCCACGCCGCGCCACCACCCGGTCACCAGGCCCGCGGGCGGCTCCTGCCGAACGTACTGCACAAGCACAGTGGGAAAGTTGTAGGGCCCCGCGGCATCGCGAATGGCATCGACATCCACATCGTTCTTGTACGCGGCCGGCGCAAACCGCGCCATGATGGACGAGCCTGTCACGCGGTGGTGCCAGCTGGTGGGGTAGCCGTCCCTGTCGAGGCTCGCGCTCACGCGGTTGTAGTGGTAGGGGCGATAAACGTCGTGCTGGATGTCCTCTTCCCGGCTCCAGATCACCTTGACCGGCACCTGGGCCTGCTTTGCGATGCGCACGGCCTGGGTCACGATGTCCGCGTCGAGCCGCCGCCCGAAACCGCCGCCCAGCAGCTGGTTGTGGATGTGGACCTGCTCCGGCTTCAGGCCCGCGGCCTGGGCAGCGGCGGTTTGCGCGCGCACCGGCACCTGGGTGCCCGTCCAGATGTCGCACTGCCCGGGCTTGAGCTGCACCGTGCAGTTCATCGGCTCCATGGCCGCATGCGCCAAAAGCGGTTGCTGATAGATGGCTTCCACCGTGCGGGCGCCGGCCGCGCTGCGGGCCGCCACCACGTCTCCTTCCTTGCGCGCCGTGCCGCCGTCCCGCTTCGACGCCTCGGCGAGTTCCGCCACCATGGTGGCCGTCGAATAGCCCGCTGCGGGGCCTTCGTTCCAGACGATGGCGGCAGCGGCCAATCCTTTTTTGGCCGCACCGGTGTGGTCCGCAAGAACCGCGACCACATCCCCCAGATTGACCACCTGCTTGACGCCGCGCACAGCCCGCGCGGCTTTCTCGTCCACCGACTTCACCGAGCCGCCGAAGAACGGGCTGGCGGCCACGGCCGCGACGAGCATGCCGGGCAACTGGGCATCGATGCCGAACTTGGCGCTGCCATCGACCTTGGCCGGCGCATCGAGGCGGCGCTGGTGGTTGCCGATGAGCCGGAAGTTCTTGGTGTCTTTCAGTTGCACCGCTTTGGGCACGGGCAAGGATGCAGCGCGCTCGGCCAGCGCGGCATACGCCAGGCGGCGGCCGGTGGGCGAGTGGACGACCTGGCCGTTCTCGGCGCGGCAGGTGTGCACCGGGACTTTCCAGGCGCCTGCGGCGGCCTGGACAAGCATGGTTCTGGCGGCAGCGCCGGCCTCGCGCAGCGGCCTCCAGGAGGCGGCCACCGAAGTGGAACCACCGGTGACCTGGCCACCAATGAGCGGGTTCGTGTAGCGCTTTTCATTGGCCGGGGCATGTTCGAGCTGGATCAACGCGGGATCGATCTCCAGTTCTTCCGCCACGAGGATCGGCAAGGCGGTGTAGGTGCCCTGCCCCATCTCGACGCGCGGCATGACGAGCGTCACGCTGTGACCCGGGCCGATGCGGACGATGGCATTCAGTTCAGCGGCAGCAACGCCTGCCAGTTTGCCTTTGGCCGATGCCAGGGGCACGGTCAGCATCATCACACCGCCGGCGGCGGTGGCTTTCAGCAGCGCGCGGCGGCTGAGGCCGGCCGGTTCAGTGCCTTGCGCAAAGGTGGCATCGATCATCTCAAGCTCCCTTGGGGTTCTGGCCGATGGCGCTGGCCGCCTGCTTCACCGCCTGGTGAATGCGCACGTAGGTTCCGCAGCGGCAGAGGTTGCCCGCCATGCCGGCGGTGATCTCTTCATCCGATGGTTGGGGGTTGGATCGGAGCAGCGCACAGGCCGACATGATCTGGCCCGACTGGCAGTACCCGCACTGCACGACGTCCAGATCGAGCCAGGCCGCCTGCACCGCCTTGCCGACGGGCGTGGCGCCCACGGCCTCGATCGTGGTGATCTGCTTGCCAGCCACGCTCTCGACCGGCGTGATGCAGGAGCGGATGGCTTCGCCCTCCACATGCACGGTGCACGCACCGCAAAGGCCCATGCCACAGCCGAATTTGGTGCCGCTCATGTGCAGCACGTCCCTGACGACCCACAGCAAAGGCGTGTCCCCATCGACATCGGCGGTTCGTGGTTGCCCATTCACTTGAAGGGAATAGCTCATCGGATCTCACTTGGAAAAACACGGGTCGGTGCGCATCACCGCGATGGTGACTGGCTGCGAAGGCCATGAAAAGAGCAGCATGCAAGCCGCATGGCAAGAGATCGGATGCTCGCCGCGAACGCGCGCTCGCCAAGCCCTGATCCGAAAACGACCGCCCTTTGATGACGGGGAGAATCTACGAAGGAGCGCCTTCAAGATAAAGGGCCCGGCACTCACGGAGCCTATGAACTCAGCTCATCAATGGTGCCCGCATTCCCGTCAGGCGCGGTGGCGAATGGCGTCGATGACGACCGAGAGCGCACGCGACGAAGCCCGGCGGCTGGGGTAGTACGCATGCAAGCCGGGAAATAGGGGGCACCAGTCCTCCATCACGCTGACCAGTTCACCCCGCTCGATGTGGGCCTGCGCCAACTCGACGGGCACAAAAGCCAGGCCGGCGCCCGAGAGCGCTGCATTGATCATCTGGTACACCCCGTTGAACGTGGACCGGCCATCGACACGCGCCTGGATCTGGCGCTTGCCCTTTTGCAGCTCCCAGGCATAGATGCCCCCGCTGGATGTGAGCCGCAGCGTGATGCAGTGGTGCGATAGCAGGTCCTGCGGCGTCCTGGGAGCCGTGCGCCCCTTGAGATAAGCCGGGTGACCGACGATGCACATCTTGACGTCGGGAGTGATGCGCGCGGCCACCATGTCCTTTTCAACCTGGTCGCCGTGCCTCACACCGATGTCGAAACGGTCCGCCACGATGTTGGACAGGCCGTAGTCCACGATCATCTCCACCCGCAGGTCCGGGTACTGCGTGAGCAGTGGCGCGACTCGGGGCCAGATGTATTTATCGATCGCGAAGTCGATGGCGGTGATCCGGATGGTTCCCGCCGGCTTGTCGCGCAGCTCACCGACCGCCTTCATCTCGGCTTCGATTTCTTCGAACCGGGGCGCGATCGTGCGCAGCAGTTGCTCGCCGGCTTCGGTCGGTGCAACGCTGCGGGTGGTGCGTGTGAGAAGCCGCACGCCCATGCGCGTTTCCAGCCCGCGAATGGCGTGGCTCAGCGCGGACTGCGAGATGTTCAGCTTGGCCGCGGCGCGGGTGAAGCTGCGGTCCTTGGCAATCGCGATGAAGTAGAGAAGGTCTTGGAAATTTTCGCGCATGGATCGGGGGCGGTGTGCCTGGAAATGCCGGCCGCTCGAATGCATCGGCCGGGGCGGCGCCAGGGCTTTCGCCGACCGCAGCCAAATCGTCAGGAAGCGCCGGGCTCCCCACGCGCCATGCGCTCGCTCTTCCAGTACACATCGTCGCCGCCATCCAGGCGGTTGAGCACGCGCGCCAGCACGAACATCAGGTCCGACAGCCGGTTGAGGTAGCGCCGCGGCGCATCGCGCACCGGCTCTGCCGCGCCCAGGGCCACCACCGAGCGCTCGGCACGCCGGGCAACCGTGCGGCAAACATGCGCCTGCGCCGCGGCGCGCGTGCCGGCGGGCAGGATGAATTCGGCCAGCCGCGGCAGCGCCGCATTGTGGGTGGCCAGGGCTTCGTCGAGCTGCGCGAGCGCCTCGTCCTTGAGCAGTTCGAAGCCGGGGATGGACAGCTCGCCGCCCAGATTGAACAGCTGGTGCTGCACGTCCGACAGCAGCGTGCGCACCTCGGCCGGCAACGGCTCGCACAGCAGCAGGCCGATGTGCGAATTGAGTTCGTCCACATCGCCCATGGCATGCGGGCGCGGGCTGTCCTTGGAGACGCGGGTGTTGTCGCCCAGGCCCGTGGTGCCGTCGTCTCCGGTGCGCGTGGCGATCTGTGTCAGTCGGTTGCCCATGGGCTGCTCCTTGTGCGTTGCAAGCCGCGCTGGAGGCGGCCGCGGGCATTGTGCGTTACAACCGGCAGGCAAATGTGTATCAGGGCAACAGCGGGCAAAATCACTGGCCGGGCACCGCAGGTTGCGGTGCAATGCAATCCTGTTCAACTTTCACGGAGCGTGAACCCATGGCAGCTCAGCAACGACGCACCCTTCCTTTCGACAGCCGCAGTGTGATGCTGTTCGCGGCGATCACCCTGGGAGGTGCCGCAGTGCATGCACAAACACCTTCCCCGACCCTCACCTCCCCGTCCAACCAACCTCCCCAGACCGCGTCGGGCACCTCCATGGGCCTGCATTCCGGCGCCAAGGGCGCCACCTTCGGCGGCTCGCAGCCCGCCGCACAAACTTCCAGCGCATTCGATCGCGTTGACAGCGACAAGAACGGACAGCTGACCCTGGCAGAGGCCGCTCGCCTGCCCGCCATCGGCAACCGTTTCAAGGAGCTCGACAAGGACCATAACGGTGCCCTGTCGCGCTCGGAATTCGAGGCCGGCGCCCACTCCTGACGCCGCCCGGAGCAACTACCACACGAACTCCACTCCACCCCGACGGGCCCGCATGCTGAGGAGGCATGCGGGCCTTGATGCGTGCGCGGGCACGGACGGCCCGCCGCCATTGGGGGGGGCTGCCGGCGAGGGCGGCTCAATCCTTGAGGGACGACAGGAACTGCCGCAGTTCCGGCGTCTGCGGGTTGCCGAACAGATCCTGCGGCGGGCCCATCTCGTGCACGCGGCCCTGGTGCATGAAGATCACGCGGTTGCTCACCTTGCGGGCGAAGGCCATTTCGTGCGTGACCATCAGCAGGGTCATGCCCTCGCGGGCCAGCGACTCCACGACGCGCAGCACCTCGCCCACCAGTTCGGGGTCGAGGGCCGAGGTGATCTCGTCGCACAGGAGCACGGCCGGCTCCATGGCCAGCGCGCGGGCGATGGCCACGCGCTGCTGCTGCCCGCCCGACAGCTGGTCGGGCATGGCGTCGAATTTCTCACCCAGGCCCACGCGCTGCAGCAGCCGGGCCGCCTGTGCGGCCGCGTCCTTTTTCGAGCGCTGCTTGACCAGCGTGGGCGCCAGCATGACGTTGCGGCCCACCGAGAGGTGCGGAAAGAGATTGAAGTTCTGGAAGATCATGCCCACGCGCTGGCGCAGCTCGCGCATGGCCATGGCGCTGTCGTGCAGCAGCGGCTTGCCGTCCACCGTGAGCGCGCCGTCCTGGAAGGTTTCCAGGCCGTTGATGCAGCGCAGCAGCGTGCTCTTGCCCGAGCCGCTCTTGCCGATGATGGCGATCACCTCGCCAGGCTGCACCGTGAGGTCGATGCCTTTGAGCACCTCGTTGGTGCCGTAGGACTTGCGCAGCGCGGTGACCTGCACGATGGGGCGGCCCGGCGGTGCGGACACGGCAGGCGCCACGGCGGGCGCGTCGGCCAGGGTTTCAGCGGCGGCCATGGAACTTCCTTTCGAGGTGTTGCGCATACAGGCTCACGGGAAAGCACAGCGCGAAATAGACGAGCGCCACGCAGGCGAAGACGGCGAACGGCTTGAAGGTGGTGTTGGCGATCATTCCCCCGGCCTTGGTCAGCTCCACGAAGCCGATCACCGAGGCCAGCGCCGTGCCCTTGACCACCTGCACCAGAAAGCCCACCGTGGGCGCCGTGGCGATGCGCACGGCCTGCGGCAGGATCACGTGGCGCATCTGCTCGCCGAACGACAGGGCCAGGCTGCCCGAGGCCTCCCACTGGCCCTTGGGCACGGCGGCCACGCAGCCGCGCCAGATCTCCACCAGGAAGGCGCTGGTGTAGAGCGTGAGCGCCACGGCGGCCGAGGTCCAGGCCGACACGTTGAGCCCGAGCAGCGCCAGGCCGAAGTACGACAGGAACAGCTGCATCAGCAGCGGCGTGCCCTGGAAGACCTGCACGTAAACGCCCACGGCACGCTCGGCCACGCGGCCGCCGGTGAGCCGGGCCACGAGCAGCAGCCCGCCCACCAGGCCGCCGCCGACGAAGGCGATCAGCGAAAGCACGACGGTCCAGCGCGCGGCCAGCAGCAGGTTGCGCAGGATGTCCCAGAAGGTGAAGTCGACCATCTCGCGTTCCTAGAAAATTGCTGGGGCCTTGGCTCAGCGGCCGAAGAGAAAGCGCGGTCCGGCCCAGTGCAGCAGCCGGCGCAGCGCGATCGAGAGCACGAGGTAGATGCCCGTGGCCACGATGAACGATTCGAACGCGCGGAAGTTGCGGCTCTGGATCAGATTGGCGGCGTAGCTCAGGTCCTGCACCGAGATCTGGCTGCACACGGCCGAGCCCAGCATCACGATGACGATCTGGCTCACCATGGCCGGCCACACCTTCTTGAGCGCGGGCGGCAGCACCACGCGCGTGAAGACCTGCACCCGCGACAGCGCCAGGCTCACCGCCGCCTCGATCTGGCCGCGCGGCGTGGCCTGGATGCCGGCGCGGACGATCTCGGTCGAGTACGCGCCCAGGTTCATCACCATGGCGATGAACGAGGCCGCCTCCGGCGAGAGCTTCAGGCCCGCCGCGGGCAGCCCGAAGAAGATGAAGAACAGCTGCACGATGAAGGGCGTGTTGCGGACCAGTTCCACATAGGCCGCCACGGGCCAGCGCAGCGCCGCCGGCCCCTGGGACCGTGCCCAGGCGCAGGCGATGCCCACCGCCATGCCCACCACGGTCGCCACGGCCGTGAGGGCCAGGGTCCAGGCCACGCCCGTGGCCAGCAGCGGCCACTGCGACAGCACGGCCATGAAGTCGAACTCGATGCGCATGGGCAGCCGATCAGGTCAACGGGTCAGGGGATGCGGGCGGCGCGAAGGGGCTCAGACCGGCAGGTCGCCGGCGGGGCGGCCCAGCCACTTCTTGGCCATGGTGTCCAACTCGCCGCTCTTCTTGGCGCCGGCGATGATTTCATTGACCTTGGCCATCAGCGCGGCCTCGCCCTTGGGCAGGCCGATGAAGCACGGGCTGTCCTTGAGCAGCAGCTTGTATTCGGCCTGCAGCTGCGGGTTCTTCTGCATCATGTTGCCCGCCACCGAGGCGCTGGTGGCCACGAACTGCGTCTGGCCGGCCACGAAGGCGGCGATGGTGGCGTTGTTGTCCTCGAAGCGCTTCACGTCGATGCTGGGCGGGGCGACCTTGGCGAGTTCCTGGTCTTCCATGGCGCCGCGCGTGACCGCCACGCTCTTGCCGGCCAGGTCGCTCCAGGCCTTGGCCGTGAGGGACTTGGGCCCGAACACGGCCTGGTAGAAGGGCGCATAGGCCGAGGTGAAGTCGATGACCTTCTCGCGCTCGGGGTTCTTGCCCAGCGTGGAGATGACGAGGTCGGCCTTCTTGGTCTGCAGGTAGGCGATGCGGTTGGCGCTGGTGACGGCGACCAGTTCCACCTTCACGCCCAGCTTGGCGGCGATGAGCTCGGCCATGTCGATGTCCAGGCCCTGGGGCTTGAGGTCGGTGCCGACGAAGCCGTAGGGCGGGTAGTCGGTGGGGATGGCGATCTTGATGGTCTTGGACTTCAGGATGTCGTCCAGCGCGGTCTGCGCCTGTGCAGGCGCCACGGCGCACACGAGGCCGACGGCGGCCATGAGGCCCAGGGCCAGGCGGCGGGAGAGAAAGCGGGTGGCGAAGGTCATAGCAAGGCTCCTAGGTAGGTGGATGCGTCGCCTGGGGACGCGGCGGGGGAAGGGGAAGCGGAAGGGGCGGCCGGGCCACTGGCGGCGCCGGCGCGCACGGGCGCCAGCGCGCTGCGCAGGTGTTCGAGCGGATCGGCGCTGGCCTGCAGCCGCAGGGCGGACTGCACCGAGCCGATGTGCTCGGCCATCAGCGATTCGGCGCGGGCGATGTCGCCCGCCTCCAGTGCCTCGACGATGCGCACGTGGTCTTCGCACGATTGCGCCGCGTCGTGCGACGACTGGTACAGCATGGCGATGAGCGTGGTGCGCGCGGTGAAGTCGCGCAGCGTGTCGGCCAGCAGGCCGTTGCCCAGGCACTCGGCCAGGCACACGTGGAAGTCGCCCAGCAGGAAGCTGCGCGCGCCCACGTCGCTGCCCGCCAGGGCCGCCTTCTCGCGCTGCAGGTGGGCGCGCAGCTTGCGCACCGCTGCCTTGTCCACCGTCTTCAGCTGGTGCAGCAGGCCCAGTTCGATGACGCGGCGCGCCTCGAAGGCCTCGCGCGCTTCGTCCTCGGAGGGCTCGATCACGTACCAGCCACGGCGCGCGCTGACGGTGACGATGCCGCGCGTGGACAGCCGCGTGAGCGCCTCGCGCACGATGGTGCGGCTGCAGTCGAACAGCATGGCGAGTTGCTGCTCCCCCAGGCGCGCGCCGGGGGCGAGCTTCTGGGCCATCACGGCTTCGATGATGCGGTTGCTGATTTCGGTGGCGCTGGTCATTGCCACGGAACTACGCAGGTTCCGTGCCAACTGGTATACAAGCCAGATGCACCAGTTTGGCGACTGGCGGGCCGCCCCGGATCCGGTCAGTTCAAAGCACGCCGTCCCACGCGTCCAGCGTGGCGGAGGCCGGCGCCGGACCGCACCAGCCCAGGTCGTCGAAGAACTGCATCCAGGGCGTTCCGGGGCCGTGCTCCGGCCAGCCGGGGTCGCCCTGCACCACGAAGTCCGCCCACGCACCGTGCATGGCATCGGCCAGCGGCTGCGGCGGGGCATCGCCGGTCAACTCGCGCCCGGTGGACGTGGCCAGGCGGTCGAAGACGAACGGCAGGTCCACCCCGTGCGCGGCGCCCAGTTGCCCGCTGCACTGCGGCGAGCGCCATTCCAGCTCGTACCGGTGCACCGGCAGCCGGTTCGCGACGGCCAGGGCCGCGATGCGGCGCGCCGGCACGCGGTAGTAGTAGTCGGACTGCATGGCGCACAGCATCTCGCCGGCATGGGCGCCACCGTCGCACGCGGGCAGGGCCGCATAGGCCTGGCGCGCCGCGGGCGGCAGGCCCGTGTCCCGCATGAAGGCCGTGACCTGTTCATCGGTCACGCGGTCGATGGCGCCACCCGGCACGTGGTACAGGCGCATCTCCTCGGCATTGCTGCCCACCAGCACCTGCAGCGGCGGCCGCGACGGATCGGACCATTGGCGCTGCAGCGCTGCCAGCGGCGCCTGGGCGAGCACCTGACCGTCGATCACCGGGCGCAGCGGGAACACGTTGCGGCGGCTGATGCCGTGCTGGTCGCGCAGGGCCGCGTCCTCGGCCAGCCGGTGCACGGCGAACAGCACGTCCGCCGGCGGCGCCGCGCCCAGCGCCGCGAGCGTGGGGGCCACGCCCAGCAGTTGCGCC
>NZ_BAAJYT010000056.1:0-20374 GCF_057541515.1 Acidovorax sp. KNOB132 | reverse complement strand
CGAGCGCCTGCGCGCGGCCGGCGCCCGCGTGCAGGGCGTGTTCGGCAACCTCAAGTTCGACGTGGTGCCCGACGCCGCCCAACTGGCGCAAGGCCGCCAATGGCGCGACGCCACCGGCCGCCGCGTGGTCCTATTGGCCAGCAGTCGCGAGGGCGAGGAAGCGATGTGGCTGGAGGCCTTGCAGTCAAAACGGCCTCCAGCACAAATAACACTAGGGCATTCTGCTATCAATTCGGGAGCATCCGTCGCAGAAGCATCGGCAGCAGCCCTGCCCGTGCAGTGGCTGGTGGTGCCACGCCACCCCCAGCGCTTCGCCCAGGTGCGGGAGCTGATCGAGGCCGCCGGCCTGACCGTGTCGCCCCGCAGCACCTGGGGCGCCGCACCCGGCACCGCCGACGTGTGGCTGGGCGACTCGCTGGGCGAGATGGCGCTGTACTACGGCCTCTCGCACGCGGCCCTGCTGGGCGGCAGCTACGCGCCGCTGGGCGGCCAGAACCTGATCGAGGCGGCAGCCTGCGGCTGCCCGGTGGTGACGGGGCCACACACGTTCAACTTTGCCGAGGCGGCACGGTTGGCTTGCGAAGCGGGGGCGGCGCTGCGGGTGAAGGACATGGCCGAGGGGGTGGGTGTGGCGGAGGCGCTGGTGGGGGATGGGCCGAGGCTGGAGGAAGTGCAGGGCAGGGCGGTGGCGTTTACCAGCGCGCACCGGGGGGCGGCGTTGGCGACGGCGCTGGCTGTGGCGCAGATGTTGCGGGTGCAGGTGGGGGGCTCGGGGGACTTCAGGCCATCAAGTCCTGTGGGCGCTGTGGATTCCCAATGAAAAAGCCAAAGCAGGTGGCAGTCTACTCGCTGCTCTACAGCGGTTTCCACAGATTTGGGAAGTCGGCTGCCGGCCATGACCAGTTGTCTGGTGCAAGTGCAATAACTTGCGATCCATCAATACAAATTCTCTACTTCTTCAAATGCCAACGCGGACATTGCCCGTAATTGCTTGCCAAGTTATGGAAGAGAGCGGCGAGACAACACCATTGCCTTGGCGAACGTGTCCGAAGCTCAACTCAGTGGGTTGAGCCCAAGGCAGATCGTTGGTCAGTTGATTCACCCATCGACAACGGATGTGATCGAGTCGACGAACTTTATGAGGAATCCCGCGTTCGTCGAGTTCATGCATGACGTTATTCGAAGGCATGGCCCGAGCCTTCCAGGCCTTCAAGCGGCTGCTAGGAGCCAATTAGAGGGACACGTGTTCATCATTGATGGGCGGACACAATCTCCTGAATGCCCAATACCACCCGAGGACATCGTCGGTGGATTTCAAGTGCACAAAGGCTTATTGGACGAGTCAACCTATTCTGCGAATCCCAACCACCGACTACTGTCGGATCGGGGATTTGCACAAACTGGACTCCCACCTTATGGAACTCTTGCAAGCTGAAGTTAGCCAACCTCCCTTTCAGCCTGCAAGACCGACTCCAGTTGGGATAGAGAAGCCTTGGTACCAATTCTGGTAGTTCGACAAATGCAGCCGGCCCGCAGCAGACCTTACTGTCAATGAATCCACTGCGTTGGCTGTTGAGCCTCAGTGCCCTAGCCGCAAAACGTCGGTGTGGGAAAGGTGCAAACCTGTGGGGCACGGGCGGGGCGGTAAATGATCCTCAAGAGTTTGCGCCAGTGGAAATCGATGGATCGATACTTCTTCTTGAGACAACAAGAGAGATTGAGATTTGGACACTTCTGTTGGTCGATAGATGTCGATTCGCCCGCGCAACTCGTTCGGCTGACGGCACTGTCACGAAGCTCACAGTGTTTGAGTGCCGATTGCGAAACGAAGGAAGCGCCGAGCTGCAACTGTGGGAAGGTCCGTCTCTTGTAGGTTCACTGGCTGATGCTCAAGCGCTAGGAAAATCGCTTCTAGACCATTCCGACACGTAGTTTCCATGCCTGGTTTGGGTAGAGGGCGACCTGCCGCCTTGGGCCCTGAGCGTCCTGCCGTGTAGGACAGAAGTCGGGCAGAAGCGGTCACTTCCGAATGGCAGCTTTGGCATAGCCAACTGTCCGGCCTATAGGCCGCGCAGGTGCAATCCTCGAAGGGTTCGCGCCACTGGAGTGGTGGAGCAGCGTGAGGAGCAAGTAGCGTCGCCGATTACTTTACCGTGCTCGGATCGATCCATTTTCGATGGTGTTGTGCGAGTTCTGATATCGCATTTCAGTACGGTATGATGATTCGCGCGAGGTTAGGGGCGCACGGGCGTTCTGTCTGTGATGAGGAGGAAATAGGTTAATGAATAACGTTATCGGTCGAATATTGACTGGCATCTGCGGCGGTCTTGTGACAGCCGCAATCAATCATTGGAACTCCCTGCAAGGATGGGCCTACAGTGGCTCAATCGTGGTAGGTTTTGCTGTGTTCTTCAGTGCTGCGGTCCTGTTTGAGCGTCGCACTGCGAAGAAGTCCGCCGTCTTAGTGAACGGCATTGGCAGCCACAACGAAACTCAGGGTAAACAGCAAATTGAAATTGCCTCGACAGCGATTCCAACTGGCCCCAGAGCTATCGGCTCCGGCAATAAAGCCACTGGTGACCAGACCATCAAGATCGGCTGACTGCCAAGTTCGTAGTATGGCTATACATATCGACTGGCGCCGCCAGTTCAGTAAACTGCGACCATATCTTGATGGGAAGGGCGGTGTCGTAAACGTGCGCTACCGAGGCGCGAGTTGCGGGGCCAATGCGTTTCTCACAATACTCAAGTCGGACTTCGAAAGTCGCCCTCATACAGCGAAGCCTCTCGGGGTCTCGATTCGGCTCGACCCCGCGAACTACAAGGTGCGCTATCTCGCGGGCATCCGGAGCGAGTTCGCTCGTATCCTGAACAAGCAGCCGCTGATGAAGCCAATGCCGGCGAGCATGTTTGTCGAGGCGGAGACGGTGTTGTCCAACAACACCGCCGGAGGCGACCAGCATATCGAAGCCAACTTCTATTTCGACGGCGATTCCGACCGGATTGCTGAGCGCAACGAGTGGGTTTCGCTACTGGTGTCCGAATTGAGCGAGCATCTGAAGACGAAGCGTTTCATGATGGTCTTGCTCGGAGGATCTTCCGAAGATCAGGCCGAGTTTTGGTCGAGCATCTGGATCAGGGCCAACGACTTGACTTCGGACGGACTCTTACTAGTGCGGATGATCGATGACGAAATGGGGGACATCACTCGTGACCTTCGCGAGTGTGAGTATGACTGCGAGGTGACGCTAGCCCCGTTGCTGGACGGAAAAGATGTAGAGCATGCAATCGAGGATGTGACTGCATTGATTTCAGACAAAGTTCCTGGTAATGATGCAGTCAGCAACGCGAATGTTGCGAAGGGCTATGTGTTGAGCAATAAGCACGACGTTAGCGCGCTTCACAATCGCCTCTTGAGATTCATTGCCGACCTCCAGGAATACTGATGTCCACGGTTGATGCGCTCCAATTTCTCGAAGGCGCCCCTCTCAGACTGCGGCGCCTCATGCAGGCACTCAGCGCTGCCGAAAGCCTTACCGACGATGTAGCCCGGCGGTTGCTTGAGGTACAAGGCATTTCTGAGGCTTCCGCAGACACTTTCCTAGAATTGCTGCATTGCGCTGACTACATCGTGCCACGCAACAGCGAGTGGCACTTCACTGCCGACGTGCGTACGGCGCTCCGACAATCGGCCCGCGAGGACAAGGTGCCGCTGGAAGACGTCCATACGCTGTTGCTGGAAATCGGCAGGACTGGCAACCGAGCGGCGGCGGGCGATCTGATACCAGCTTACTTGTTCACCCGGGCCGGAATGGCTTATCACACGGGAGAACTGGGCTTTTCCGAAGAAGCCCTGCAGGAGTATGCCCGCGTCGCCAACGTTTCCGACAACGGGGAGCTATGGCTAGCCGGCTCACTGTCGCAAGAGCAACAGCGCATGGGTACTCTCGCTGCGGATGCCATCGAGCCAACTTTCCTGCGCGCCTTGTCAGCGTATCGCGACCATGACAACGACCGAGCCTATCCGAACCTGCTGAGTGTCGCTGAATCTGGAAAGTCCAACGAACTTGTGGCGTGGGCCATGCAGCTTGCAGGCGAGATCGACATGCAGCGCGGCCACTTGGACGCTGCGCTTGATCGCTTGAACCAAGCGGTTGATCTCTTCGAAACACTTAGGTCTTGGAACAAATGCATCTGGGCATTAGCGTTGCGCGCGGAGATATTGCGCCAGCTCGGGAGCCATCTGGATGCCCTCACGGACCTCTGGCGCGCGATCTCTATGTGCGACGGAGACTGGCGAGCTCTGCTGCTTTGCCGGGTGGGGGTGATCGAGTACGAACGCCATCGCTTTGACAAAGCGTTGGTCGCACTTGACGAGGCGGAAGAGCATGCCCATCGTGTTCATGCGATCGTTCTAATCCAGCGAGCGGGCTTGAAACGTGAGCGCGGCGACCCCGCCGGGGCGCTGCGTGACCTTGATCGCGCCGTAGCGATTTCTCGGCAGGATAGTCGCTCCATCGCGCTAAACACTCGAGCGACCGTGCACTGGGAACTGGGGCAATGGAAGGAAGCGCGCGAGGATTTGGATCATGCGCTGCGTGTAGCACGTCCAGAGAATCGAGCGGTGATTCTAAATACGCGGTCGTGCGTGAAGCGCGACGAAGGCGATTTCATTGGATCACTGATGGACAACCGGGCGATTGGCGAACTGCCGCCAAGGTTGAGACGCTCGATCAAAATGGATCTCGTCCAGGCGCGCAGCAAACGTGTTCAGAAGGCCCTCGAGGCTCTGCATCGCGCTCAGGCTGCGAACGATTCCGACAGGTTTTGGTTCAAGCATTTTTTCTCGATGGCCCGGGCAAGCACTCAGGTGCGAGCTTGGTATCGCGTCGTAAAGTTGATGCAGCGCGCATTGGAATTTGCGCATACTGACGCCGAACGCGCAAAGTGTCTCCGCGGTATTGGTCTCGCCTACGAGAAGACCATCGACGGAAAGGTGCGAGCGATTGAGCCTCTGCGGCGGGCCATCGAACTCATGCCGGACGACAGCGCTGCGCTGGCAACAATGGGTCGAGTGCTAGACGGCCAGGGGTGGCCTCTCGTCGAGGTTGAGCCGTACTTTTTGCGAGCCATTGAGGCTGACCGTGGGAACGAATGGGCCAGGTCTTGGTATGCACTAGCGCTGTCCCGAGCAGGGCGGCACGAGGAAGCTATCCTCTACGCGGCGGGTGCGCTGGGCGATCCTCCTCACGCTGTACGCCTTTTCAATCTGGCACTCGTACTAGATGCATCGCCGGAGCCAAACAATCGGCTCCGGGCCCTGCACTTCGCGCAGCAAGCCGAGAAGGTAGCCCAGCCCGGATTCGACGAACCGATGATTTTTCTCGAAAGACACGGCTTCAGCTAGGGCAGGTCTGCAAAACCTCGGGCGGTGCCTTGCTGCTTGCCTCGGCCTGAGTCGCAGCGATCCAGCCTGTGAAACAGATTAGCCAAGGCTCGATAACAAAAAAAGAACCATAGGCCCGAGTTCCTCGATGAGACCGAATACGTGGTTCAGAGGAATGTTCCACTACTGGTCGTTGAGTCATTTTGATCTGAGGAAAAAGATTGACGGCTACCGTTCGACTACGCATCCTCTATCTCCGGCCCAATAGCCGCAGTCTCTCTTTTCGTCGACGACGGCTTTAGGTCATCAGATTTTGAATAGTGACAGACCGTGACGGGCCCGTAGCTGCCCGCCACGACTGGTCTTTTCCAGCATTGCTCGGCCCACATGCTGAGTTGACTCATTCCTCAATTCGCCCCAGGGCATGTCAGATTGCCTGAAATACTGTTTTTAAGTACAGTACTTCAAAGGTGTTCCCTCATCCTTCGCGGTGCTAATGACCTACACGGCTCGAAGCGCCCACGAGGCGTGAGCCACCCCCGTGCCTCGGCCAGCCCCCCCCATTCACAGGCCGACACACGTTCCACTCATCAGCGAAGCCAGCCGACCGGTCCCCTGGCTCCGCATCCATCGCCCGCCGCCTCACACCTGCCAAGGGGTACGCACGCTGGCCAGGCAACCCTTTCAGGAGGCAAAGCAATGCGAGTCAAATTCATGGGATTCCGGTTTGTCCTTCAACCGCAAGGCCCCCTGTCGCTGGAGACCTTCGCGCAGGCCCTTTCCGCCCGGGGCTACGACCCCAGCGCGCCCGCGGATGGGCAGCGCCTGTTCTTCCTGAACGATTCGGCGGACCCCGACTACCACGTGGGCGTGGTCATCACCGTCAAGGACCACAAGACCTATTGCGAACTGGTGCGCGCGCCCACCAACATCCTGGTGCGTGTGGCGCAGGTGCGCCGCGATGCCAGTCTGATGGATTTCAACTTCTTCGTGCTGCACAAGCGCACGGGGGCGGGCATGTACCAGTACTACCACCACTCCTGCAGCGTGAGCACCTTCTGCCACCTGGCCGGCACCCATTTCAACCAGTACAAGGAGCAGGCGATCGCCGAGAAAATCGCGGCGGCTGGTGGCAGTGAGTTGACCGAGGCGCGGCGCGTCAAAATCCGACGCGAGCACAATGCCCGCTTCTCCTGGGAAGTGCTGGTGCGGCAAGAGGCGCTGCAGTCCATGATCGAAGAACTGGAGAAGGTGAAGAGTTTCGAATACGTGGTCGCCACGCCCGAGGTGCCGCAGGCGCAGTTCAAGGCCCACACGGCCTACATCAAGAACCGCTCCAGCAAGATCACCTTCGTGGCGGGCACGCCCGGCAAAATGCTGGCGGCGGCCATCCAGGCGTGCGTGAGGGCGGAGCGCCCCCAGCGCGGCCGCATCGAAGGGGTGGATGCCCATGGCGTCGAGAAAGTGATTTCCATCTTGGACAACCCGGAAAATTTCGGCGAATACGACTATGACCAGCTGGCCTCCAGGCTCGACCAGCTGGACGTGACACGCTTTTCCACCGCCTGGGTGGTCGAGGAGCTGCTGCGGCAGTGCCGCGAGCACCGCCACATTTTCGAGATGCCGATGCGATGAGGCGGTATGTGCTCCAGGCGCTGCTGTTCTCGGCCGCCGTGGTGGCCGGTGTGGTCTTTGGGGTGCCCGACGCCGATGGGGCCATGCAGTTCTATGGCGAGAAGATCCGCGCCAGCCTGTTCACGGGCCTGCTCACCACTGGCAGCTTCCTGCTGTCGCTCAAGATCTTCATCGTGGTCAAGTTCAAGGAGACGGTGTTCGACACGCCGGGCTACCGCGAGCTGTTCGCGCAGCTGAAAAAGATCGACCCGCGCATCCGGCGCTATGCGCAGGTCCGCAATGTGAGCAACCTGATTTTTGCGTCCATCGTCTCGGCGCTCATCGGGGCGGCGGCGCAGGTCACGCTGGGCCTGTTGGACGTTTTTGCCTGCTTCCTGGCCTGCGTGGCGATCGCCGCGTTCGCCGGGGCCATGCTGTTCCAGACACTGTGGCTGGTGCACGCGATCATCTCGGACTGGCTGGACCGCACGGAGGACCTGTAACGGCCGTTTGGACGGCTGCCAAGAGCCACGGCGCGTGCCTGGCGGCGCACATTACCCAGCGCCGGGGCGCCCACGGTGGCCGCGATGCCGCAAAATGCCAGCCACTGGCGCCCATTCGTCCGTCCTGGCCGACCGATGCGATGGATTGCCTGCCTGTCTGCTTGCCCGCTGCCTGCTTGCCATGATCGAAAAACACTACCTCACCCCGCTCTTCGCCCCCAGCTCCATCGTGGTGCTGGCCGGCCGGGCCGATGCGCCCGAGTCGCTCACGCCGTGCGCCCGCGCGCTGCACACCGCGCTGCGGGCGCAGCACTTCAGCGGCACGCTGCAGTTCCTGGACATCCACACCAGCGGCACGCTGGCCGATCTGGCGCAGACACGCGCGGACCTGGCCCTGATCGCGCTGCCGCCCGAGGATGTGGTGGCGGCGCTGGAGGTGGCCGGGCGGATCGGCTGCCGCGCCGCGCTGGTGATGTCGCACGGCACGGACGCTGATCAGGCGGCGCGGCTCAAGCACATCGCCCGGCGCGAGGGCATGCACCTGCTGGGCCCCAACTCGCTGGGCCTGCAGCGCCCGCACCTGCAGCTCAATGCCAGCGCGGCCGGCCCGCTGGCGCGGGAGGGGTCACTGGCGCTGGTGTGCCAGTCGGGAGCACTCACCGCGTCCATCCTGGACTGGGGCACCAAGAACGCGGTGGGCTTTTCCACGGTGGTGTCGCTGGGGCCGAACACCGACGTGGACATCGCCCAGGTGCTGGACTTTCTGGCCAACGACGCGCGCACGCAGAGCATCGTGGTGTACATGGAAGGCATCTCCAGCGCGCGCCGCTTCATGAGCGCGCTGCGCTCGGCGGCCAACGCCAAGCCGGTGGTGGTGCTCAAGGCCGGGCGCAAGCCGGCGGGCAACGAGGCGGCGCACACGCACAGCGGCGCCATCGTGGGCAGCGACGACGTGTTCGACGCGGCCCTGCGCCGCGCGGGCGCGGTGCGGGTGCGGTCGTTCGTGGAGCTGTTCTCCGCCGCCAAGTGCCTGGCCTCGCGCTACCGGCCGGTGGGCCGGCGGCTGGCCATCGTCACCAACGGCGGCGGGCCGGGCGTGCTGGCGGCCGACTGGGTGAACGAGATCCTGCTGCAGCTGGGCCGCCTGTCCCCAGCCTCGGCCGAGGCGCTGGCCCCGCAGCTGCCGCCGCTGGCGTCCCTGGCCGATCTGATCGACGTGTCGGAAGAGGCGGGACCGGAGCATTTTCGGCGTGCGGTCGAGGCGGCCGAGAAGGACCGCCAGATCGACGGCGTGCTCGCCATCTATTCGCCCAAGCCGGGCACCGATGCCGCCGCGGTCGCCACCGCGCTGGCCGAGACCAAGCGCCTGATGGGCAAGCCGCTGCTGGCGTGCTGGATGGGCGATGCCTCGGTGGGCCCGGCGCGCGAAGTGCTGCGCGCGGCCGCCATTCCCAGCTTCCGCACGCCCGAGGCGGCCGTGGGGGCCTTCGGCAATATTGCTTCGTTCTACCAGAACCAGCAGTTGCTGCAGCAGACGCCGCCGCCGCTCACCTCGCTGGCCAAGCCCGACATCGAGGGCGCGCGGCTGATGATCGAAAGCGTGCTGGCTGAGCGCCGGCATGTGCTGACCGAGATGGAGTCCAAGACGCTGCTGGCTGCGTTCAACGTGCCGGTGACCAAGACGCTGCTGGCGCGCAGCGCGCACGAGGCGATGATGATCGCCACGCAGCTGGGCTTTCCGGTGGCGCTCAAGATCGATTCGCCCGACGTGAGCCACAAGTCCGACGTGGGCGGCGTGGCGCTCGACATCCACACCGGGGCGGCGGCGCGCGATGCCTATACCGACATGGTGCAGCGCGTGGCCCGCCTGCAACCGGGCGCGCGCATCCAGGGCGTGACGGTGCAGAAGATGGCGCGCGCCCGGCGCGGGCGCGAGATCTGCATCGGCCTGGTGACGGACGACCCGTTCGGCCCGGTGATCACCTTCGGCGCGGGCGGCACGATGATCGAGCTGATCGACGACCGCGCCATGGAGCTGCCACCGCTCAACCAGTTCCTGGCGCGCCGGCTCGTCGAGCGCTCGCGCGTGGCCGAAACGCTGGGCGAGTGGCGAGGCGCCAGCGCGGCCAACCGCGAGGCGCTGGAGCAGGTGCTGCTGCGCGTGTCCGAAATGGTGTGCGCGCTGCCGCAATTGCGCGAGATGGACATCAATCCGCTGATCGTGGACGAGCAGGGCGCCGTCGCCGTGGACGCCCGCATCGTGGTCGGCCACGCCGCGCAGTCCATGGGCGGGCGCAGCGAGCATTACAGCCACCTGTCCATCCTGCCGTACCCGGCGCGCTACGAGCAGGTGTGGCCCCTGCGCGGCGGCGGCGAATACCTGGTGCGCCCGGTGCGGCCCGACGACGCGCAGATGCTGCAAAAGCTGGTCAAGGAACTGTCGCCCGAGAGCCGGTACTTTCGCTTCATCTCGCAGATCGCCGAGCTGCCGGCCTCGATGCTGGCGCGCTTCACGCTCATCGACTACGACCGCGAGATGGCGCTGGTGGCGGTGTACCGCGAACGCAGCGCGGGCGAGGACGGCGAGATCATCGGCACCGAGCGCATCGTGGGCGTGTCGCGCTACGTGACCAACCCCGACCAGTCCAGCTGCGAGTTCGCGCTGGTGGTGGCCGACGACTTCAACGGCCGCGGCCTGGGATCGCGCCTGATGCTCAGCATCATGGACGTGGCCCGCGACCGCGGACTGTCCGAGGTCGACGGGCTGGTGCTGGCCAACAACCCCAGCATGCTCAAGCTGATGCGGCGCCTGGGCTTCGAGGTGAAGGCGTACCCGGACGATCCGGATTTCAAGCTGGTGACGCACCAGCTTTGAGGCACGCCGGCAGCGCCAGCGTGCCTCTCCGCATCACAGGGCCGGACGGGGCAGCGCCGGCCCGCACGCTGCCCGTCCCGCCCCGCGCTCTGGTGGTTCTGCCGGCCCCAGGCGATCAGGATCCGCATGGGCTGCAGAAACGAATGTCCCAACGGCGTGACCGCATCGTCGACCCGGGAATCAGCGCTTTCAGCGCGCTGCAGCGCAAGGTACCGCCGGCTCCCTGCTTGTTCCGCAAGAGCGGACCGGCGAACATCGCAGCACCCGGGCGGCACCCGGCTCCCGGAGTTTTGCGATTGGCCCATGGCCCGTCCCTTCTCGCAACCCGTTACCCCAACCGATCCATGAAAACACAGCTCACCCACCTTCTGCTGGCGCTCGCCGCCTCCCTGCCGCTGGCGGCCGTGGCGCAGGTGCCCGTTCAGCCCGCGGCCGACCAGGCGCCGTTGCTGGCAAGCGCGGACCCGGCACTGCGCGCCAACAAGCGGTTGGTCTACGACTTCTGGCGCGAGGTGTTCGAGGCCGGGCAAGTGGCCCAGGCCGAGAAATACGTGGCCGAGTCGTATATCCAGCACAACCCGAACGTGCCCACCGGCCGCTCGGCCATGGTGGGTTTCATCCAGCGACGGAACCCCACGCCGAAGCCCGTGGAGGATCGCATCAAGGCGCCGCTGGTCTCGATCGTCGCCGAACGCGACATGGTCATCCTGAGTTTCGTGCGCGAGTACGCCGAGCCGAAGGACCCGACGCGCCAGTACACCACCACCTGGTTCGACATGTTCCGCATCGAGAACGGCAAGATCGCCGAGCACTGGGATGGCGCGGTGAAGCCGTCAAACCCCTGAGAGGCGGCAGCAGGGGGCAGGGGCCCGACCGTCGGCGCACCTGCTGGGTCCGGGAGATGCATTCGCCATGCAGCGCATCGGTTCGCGCCGGCGCGGATGGCACCGGCCTGGCTGGGTTGTAGTCAAGGCCCCTGCCGCATCCCCTCCGCACGCTCCCCCTCCATGATCTCTCATCCGCTCTCTGCAAGCCCCCAACGCAGTGTGGCGGAGAACCGAGAATCCGCCAGCCAGGCGACCCCGCCCCCCGCGAACCCGGGCACTCCTGCCCCCGGGGCCAGCCACCCGTCGCTCCTGCTGGAGCGGAGGCGGCGGACACTGGGCGAGCGGGCCAGCGAAGGACTGCGGTTCAATGCGCAGCTTCCCGCGCTGGGCGACCGCATGGCCGGGTGGTTCAGTCCCCGCTCCTTGCCGGGGGTCGGCAGCCCGTTGTCGACGCCCCGGTCCAGCCCGGGCGCGAGAGCGTTCTCCAGCCCGCCTTCGATCCTCACGGCCCTCCTGGACCCGCCCACGCCGGTGGCGAGGCACCGGGCGTCCGATTCCTGGAATGCTGCCCTGGCCCTGGGCCAGGAGAGACGGCTCCAGAGCGTGATGCGCTCGACCAGCCCGGGCGTGGTGCTCAGCCCGCGCCTGGTGCGCAAGCTCAGCCAGCAGTGCAGCGCGCCGGACCTGGTGGAAAGACTCGCGGCGATGAAACCGGGCGCGGCGGACATCGGCAACGGCTTCACCGCCGTCGCGCTGGAGTCTTCCGGCGACGGCACTTCCCATGCCGCACAGGGCCTGCGGCGACTGGGCGCAGGCGCCGCAGGCACGGCCTACGCGGTGCGGCTGTCCGAGAACTTCTGGCGCGATGGCAGGGATTGCGGGCGGGATTTCGTGTTCAAGGCCATGCTGAGCACCGATCCTGCCAACCCTGCCTCCCGCACGCTGTACGACACGCTGGAGGAGGGCACGGACCCGACCGATGCCATCGCGCAGGAAAAGGCCAAGATCCACAAGGAATACCAGGTGGCGGCGGCGCTCGGCGAAACCGCCCAGGTCATGCGGGTCTATGGCCTGGTCCAGATCGGCAGCCTGTTCGGGATCCTGGCGGAGAAGATCGAAGGCCCCAAGGTCAGCCAGGTGATCGACTTGTCCCGCCAGGCGCTGAACCAGGGGGACATCAAGCCGCTGGAGTACCTGGCCCTGGCCTGGGAAATGGTGGCCGACGTGCTCATTGGCGCCTCGCGTTTTGCCGACGAGGGGGTGGTGCACCAGGACATTTCGCACAACAACGTGCTCTACGACGAGCGCCAGAAGATGTTCCGGCTGATCGACATGGGCCTGGGGGTCGAGAAGGGCGAGCCCCTGCGCATGGGCACCTGGGGATACGTCGAAATGCGTGCCTCGGCCAGCCACCACAAGCGCGACGTCTACAGCGTGGCCCAGTTGCTCGTGCATTTCCTGAAATCGCCGGACTTCCCCATGGGCCTGATCGGCATCAGCAGCGCGTCTTCGGTAGAGACCTTTCCGTTCATGGATGCGTTGAGGACTTTGCCGGTAAAAAGCAAGGAGGACATCGTGCAGTTCTTCAACCGTATGGTCAACAGGCGGCTGGACGAGCGCGCCAGTGCAGAAGAACTGCTGCGTGCCCCGATTTTCAGCGAACTGCCGCCACGAGACGAGGTCCATGCCATCTATCAGCGATCGAAGCGCGCGGCTTGAAAGCACACTGCCGAAAGCATTTCGGAAGATTCACTGCGCCAACGTGGGCCCGATACGGGATGGGATGGCCTCCGGTCATGGCACTGTGGTGCACCGGCGGCGGCTGGCCAGCTGGCTGCCTGCCCGCCATGTCTGCAATTGCTCCGGCACCCCGTGCAGACGCTGGCTGCAGTACACGTCCAGCCAGCTTAGATGCGAATCGGAGGCAAAGATGGCAACCCCTTCCTCGCGCTGCAGCAGGCTGACGAAACCGCGTCCGGCCTGGTCCTCCTGCCGAGCGACGGTATCGGGAACCAAGGTGAACGCACCCAGCGAATACACCCGGTATCGCTCACGCACGGCGGCAGTGCTGAACGGCGGGTAGACCGCCTCGAACGGGAAGGCGGCGCCCCAGACCACAATCGATCCCGACGGCAGCGAATCCAGTTCTCTGCGCGCCTGTTCGTCCTTGTGCTGCAAGGCTTGCCAAAAGCCGACGGCCATCCAGGCGCCCACCATAGCAGCCACCATCACCGTGGCGAAGACGACGGGGCGCCGTCGATGGCGCCCACCACCGTTGAAGAGCAACGGCGCGACGGTCAGCAGGGCCATCAGCGGCACATACACGCGCAGGACGCCAGGCCGGCCGAGCAGCCCCATCATGAACACGGCAGCGATGCACAGCAACCAGGTCGCGGCCACCTTGCGATTCGGCAGCAGCAGGCCGAGCAAGAACGCTGCGGCCAGCGAGACCCGAAGATCCGGCTGCCACAGCGCGCGAACCCCTTCCCAGCCCGAGGCCAGCGCGTCGGTGCGCAGTGCCAAAAAGCCGACATCGGCCAGCATCGCCTTCAAGGCCATGGGATCGGCCAGGCGTGGGTCGGAGAAGAACCAGTTGCCTACCAAGGCCAGGTCGTTGGCCGTGTAGCCGTGCCGGCCCAGGATCTCGGGACGGGTGATGAGATGTTGTCCGGCGCCGAAATCGGTGAATGCCGCCCGCACCAGGTTCAGGTCGTTGAAATCCTTCCACTCCGGCGCCCTGTAGGCCTGCCAGTCCAGCCATGCGGCAGCCAGCAGGGCCAGGGCGAGCACGGCGAAAGCCCAGCGTGGCGCGTGGCCTCGTGCCAGCGCACGCCAGGGCAACAGGGGCAAGGCGACCAGCATGACCAGCATGCATTCATGGCTGCGCACCATGGCGCTGAGAAACAGCAGGCCGACGCTCAGCCACAGCACCGGCATCTGTCTCGCCTGGGCGAAAACGTTCAAGCAGATGACGGCGGCAACCGCCATCAAGCCCGCGTTGACCGTGAACTGGGGGAGCAGCAACGGCCGGACCAGCAGGAAAACGACCACGCTTCCCCCCAGCAACCAGCCGTGTCCGAGGCTCCGCAGGCCGTAGAGCACAGCCGTGCCGACCGCAACGAGAACCGCGAACGTCGCCACCACATAGCCGCTGATGCCGCCCAGCGAAGGGATGAGGCGCACGATGTGGCCCCAGACCACATTGGAAAAAATCAGGTTCGGCGAGCCGCTGGCGGCCATGCCGTAGCCGTGCGCCACCATCGCCATGCCGACGTCGTCATTGGTCTCCCAGCGTGGGGGATGGGTGGCGCACAGTGCCAGCACCGCCAGGGACACGGCCAGCAACGCGCCCAGCCACCAGCGGTGTGCGACGGGGAGCGGCTCAGCCACGGGCTTCGTTCGGCACGCACCAAGGCGTCCGTGGTGTGCCGGACAGCTGATCGCCCGGTGAACGCAGATGCAGACCTTTCAAACGCCGGGGATGCACCCATGGTGTGTTCCGCCAGGCACGTTGTCGATGCGCAGCGCGGCCGGTGCCACAGCACGCGGCGCTGGGTCGAAGCAGAAAAGTCATATTTTCTCAATGGTGGGGGCGGCACCGCCGATGCCTTCGAACGCCAATGTCCCAGACTCGGCAGCTGCCTTTCAACAGTCGCAATCGCAGGATGCAGACGGTGGACGGGCCAAGGGCCGGCAGCCTCTCAGCGCACCGTCAGCGCGTCGATGGCCAGCAGATCGTCCTGCGACAGCGTGCCCGCCGCCTGGCGCAGCTTGAGCGTGCCCAGCAGCACGTTGTAGCGGGCCTGGGCGAGGTCGCGCTTGGTCTGGTAGAGCTGGCTTTGGGAGTTGAGCACGTCGATGTTGATGCGCACGCCCACCTGGTAGCCCAGCTGGTTGGCCTCCAGCGCGCTCTGGCTGGAGGCCTCGGCCGCCTCGAGGGCGCGCACCTGGCCCTGGCCGGACTGCACGCCGTAGAACGCGGCGCGCGTGGCCTGCGCCACGGTGCGGCGGGCATTGTCCAGGTCGGCCAGCGCCTTGTCTTCGAGCGACAGGGTTTCCTTCACGCGGTTCTGCACGGCAAAGCCTGCGAACAGCGGCAGCGTGAGCTGCACGCCCACGGTGGTGTTGTTGGTGCGGGAGTTGACGTTGGGAATGGTCGGCGTGCCCTTGGGGTTGCGCGAGACGCTGTAGCCGGCCTGCAGGTCCACGGTGGGCAGGTGGCCGGTTTCGGCCTTCTTCGTCTCCAGGCGGGCCACGTCGAGCGCGATGGCGGCCTGGCGCACCTGCGGCTGCAGCTCTTCGGCCGAGCGCACCCAGGTGCCCACGTCGGCAGGGGCGACCTCGGGCAACCGCACGGGCTGGGCCAGCGGCTGCGGCGCCACGCCGGGGCGGCCCACCACCTGGTCGAGCGCCAGCTGCTTCACGCGCAGGTCGTTGTCGGCGGCGATCTCCTGGGCGACGACCAGATCGAAGCGCGCCTGCGCCTCGCGCGAATCGGTCACGGTGGAGGTGCCCACCTCGAAGTTGCGCTTGGCCGATGCCAGTTGCTCGGCCACGGCGGTTTTCTGGGCCTGCACGAAGGTGAGGGTGTCGCGCGCGGCCAGCACGTCGAAATACGCCTGGCTGACCCGCACGATGAGGTCCTGGGCCACGCCTTCGAGCTGGGCCTGCGCGATGTCGATGCCGCGCTGGCCCTGCTCGAAGGTGATGCGGTTGGCCGGGCGGAACAGCGGCTGCGAGGCGGTGAGGCCCACGCTCTGGCTGGGGGCGCTCAGGTCCACCGGCGGGCGGTTGACTTCCGTCTTGGCGTAGTTGGCCCCGGCGGAGAGGCCGGCGCTGGGCAGCAGCCCGGCCCGGGCCTGCTCGGCGCGGCTGCCGGCGGCGTCGTACTGCGCCTTGGCGGCCTGGAAGGGCGCGTCATAGCCGCGCGCCATCTCCACCAGTTGGGACAGGCTCTGGGCCTGCGCGCCGAAACTGGCGAGCGCAGCGGCCACGGCCAGGGACAAGGGAATGCACCGAAGCAAGGTCGTCATGAACGTCTTTCAGGAAAAGGAAGGCGTGGCGCCCCACGCTGCCGGGCCCGATGCCGCGGCCACGGGGATCGATCAGTACCGGGGGACCGCCGCGTCGCGCTCGTGCGACCAGGCATCGATGCCGCCGCTGATGTTGGCCACGCGGTCGAAGCCCTGCTGGTCGAGGTAGTTCGCCACGCGCAGGCTGCGCACGCCGTGGTGGCACAGGCAGGCGGTGGGGCGATCGCGGTCCAGTTCGGCCAGGCGCGTGGGCAGCTCGCCCATCGGGATGGCGGCCACATCGAACCCGTCCTCGGCGGCGACGCTCGCGGTCTGCAGCTCCCACGGCTCGCGCACGTCCAGCACCAGCGGGCGGGCACCGACGGGGGTGGCGGCGAGCCACTCGGTGAGCTGGGCGGGGCGGACGTGGTCGATCATGCGGATTCCTGAGAAAGACGAAAAGGGATCAGAAGGTGAAGCGCGATGGCTCGGGGAAGTGCAGCAGGCGCGGGGCGATGGTGTCCCACGGCTGCGTGGTCTCGAAACGGTCGCCGGTGCGGCGGACGATGGTGGCGCGCATCATCGGCTCCTGGCCGACGATGGCGGCGAGCCGGCCGCCTTCGCTCAACTGGGACAGCAGGGCCTGCGGCACCTCGCTCACCGAGCCGCTGAGCACGATCACGTCGAAGGGGCCTTGCGCCGCCGCGCCCTGGGCACCGTCGGCCTGGCGCACTTCGGCGTTCAGCACGCCGGCGCTGCGCAGGTTCTCACGGGCGAACTCGACCAGGTCCGGCTCGATCTCCAGCGCCAGCACCTGCGCGGCCCGGTGGGCCAGCAGGGCCGCCATATAGCCCGAGCCGGCGCCGATCTCCAGCACCCGGTCGGTCGGCTTGACCTGCAGGTCCTGCAGCAGGCGGGCTTCCACGCGCGGGGCCAGCATGCACTGGCCCAGGCGCTGGGCCAGCTCGTTGGAGGCATTGAGGGGGATCTCCATGTCCATGAACGCCATGCTGCGGTAGGCGGGCGGCACGAATTCCTCGCGGCGCACCACGGACAGCAGGTCCAGCACGTCGGTGTCCAGCACGTTCCACGGGCGGATCTGTTGCTCGATCATGTTGTAGCGGGCCTGCAGGATGGGATCGCTGATGTTGGCGGACGTGTTCAGGGGCATGTTCATGGGGTTACTCCGGGCGGGATCGTGGATCGGGTCAACCCTCGATTTTAGGGGCCGCGGGCGGCGCGGCCACCGGCACGGAGAGCCCGCACAGGAGGTTGTCCACCTGCGCGGCGATGAAGCGCTCGGGAGAGAGCCGCTCCAGGTCGGGCATGCAGGCCGTGGAGTGCTTCCACATCGTCATGAAGATGAGCGGCGCCAGCACGATGTGGATGCCGCAATCCATGTCGGGCACGCGGAACTCGCCCCGGTCCACGCCGCGCTGCAGGATGCGGCCGATGAGCCGCTGGCCGGGCTCGACGACCTCGCTGCGGTAGAACGCCACGATGTCGGGAAAGTTGTTGGATTCGCCAAGCATCAGCTTGGTGATGCCGGAGGCGGGTGTGGCGCCGATGCGTTCCCACCACAGCTGGTAGGCGTAGCGCAGCAGTTCGGCGGTGCTGTGGGGGTACTGGTCGATCTCCAGGTCCCACTCGGGGAAATGGCGGCCGATGCTCTGGCGCACGACTTCCTTGAAAAGGTCTTCCTTGCTCGGGAAGTACAGGAACAGCGTGCCCTTGGACACCCCGGCGCGGGCCGCGACCTCGTCCACCTTGGTGGCGGCGTAGCCCTTCTCGACGAAGAGTTCCAGCGCGGCGTCCAGCAGTTCGCCCGGCCGTGCCTCCTTGCGGCGCTCGCGCTTGGAGGCCTCGGTGGACGGCGGGGGGGCGGGGGAGGGAGACGAATTCATAATTAATGACTGACTGGTTAGTAATGTAGCAATCCCGCAGAGCAGCGTCAACGCGGCAGGACTTCCATAATGGCCCGATCGCCACTTCTTGCCTGTAAGACCATCCCATGACACTGCAAACCATCACCCTGGGCGGCGGCTGCTTCTGGTGCACCGAAGCCGTGTTCGACCGCGTTCGCGGCGTGACCGACGTGGAGAGCGGCTACGCCAACGGCCGCGCACCCAACCCCACGTACGAGGACGTCTGCACCGGCACCACCGGCCATGCCGAGGTGGTGCGGCTGACCTTCGACCCCGCGGTGATCGCGCTGCGCGACCTGCTGGAGATCTTCTTCGCCACGCACGACCCCACCACGCTGAACCGCCAGGGCAACGACGTGGGCACGCAGTACCGCAGCGGCATCTACACCGAAAACCCCGAGCACCAGGCCGAAGCCGAGGCGATGGTGCGGCAGATGTCGCAGGACCAGCTCTTCGGCGCCCCCATCGTGACCGAGGTGGTGCCGCTCAAGGGCTACTGGCCGGCCGAGGATTACCACCAGGACTATTTTCTCAACCACCCGGGCCAGGGCTATTGCGCCTTCGTGGTGGGGCCGAAGGTGGAGAAATTCCGCAAGACGTTCACGCGTTTCCTGAAGCCGGACTGATGCGGCGGCGCCAGCACGGCCCCTGGCGGGACACCATAGAATCAACCGAAAGTTACGTAATTAATCGGCAATATCCCGTTGTTTTTGTCTAGACTTCCGCCTGTCGAAACAAAACGAAGCGGAGGTCGAACCGTGTCGGCAGGTGCAGAGAATGAACCCCGGTGGCTGGACTATTGGCGGGAGAACATGGAGGCGCTCGGGATTCCCGTGCCCGCCACCGCGTTCCCGAACTACGCGTTGATCGTGGGCACCATCAAGACCCTGGTGGACGCCGCCCGGGTGCATGGGCCGCGGGTGACGGTGGGCGAGCTGATCGTCGCCGGCACGCTGCCCGAGCGCCTGGCCATGCTGGGGGCATTGGGCGTGGCCTACTTCGCCGGGGCGGCGGTGGGCAGCGCGGCCGTGGCCACCGGCCGGGTGATCTCGGGCGGCACCGGACTGTCGGACGTGCTGTTCTATGCGTCGCGCCACGGCTTTCTCAACCCGCAGGTGGGCACGGTGCTGCAGACCCACCCGCAGATCTACCAGCGCCAGCACGCGGGGCGGCTCACCCTGGCGCTGTCTCCGCAAAGCCTGTCTCGGCTGAGGTGAATCCCATGGCTCCATCCCCCTTCAAAGACGGAACGTACTTGCTGGTCACGGCATTGGCGTGCGCAGGCGCATCGTGGCTGGCATTCGCGTATTTCGGGGAGGCGGTGTTCTACGGACTCTTCGGCCTCTCCTGGCTGGCCCTCAGCCTGGACAACGTGCGGCTGCGGCGCCAGCTCCGGAAACTGCAGGACGGGCAGGCGCCGTAGCGGCCGGGTGGGGCAGGCGGGCAAACCGCCAGACCGCCGAATGGGAAGGGTGGCTCAGGGCAAAGCTGCCATAATGCAACCCGTTTGCGTTACCAAGCCATCCCCGGCGCCTTTTGCGCGCGCCGCCGGCCGCCCGCCATGCCCCGTTCTCCCCACTCCGATCCCTCCGCGCCCCGCGCCCTGCCGCCCGGTCTGCGTTCCACCCGCGCCACGCGCGCCCTGCTGGCGCTGATGTCCTCGCAGCCCTCCGTCGCGGTGTCCGGCGCGGAGGTGGAATCCGCCCTGGCACGCCGGGGCGTGGTGGTCAACCGCGTCACGGTCTACCGGCTGCTGGACCGGCTGGCCAGCGCCGGGCTGATGCGCCGGCACATCGATGCCCAGCGCGTGGCCCGCTACACCCTGGTGGGCCACAAGAGCGAGCCGGCCGCGCCGCATTTCGAGTGCAACGACTGCCACCGGCAGTTTCCCGTCACCGAAGGGGCGGCCCCGCTGCAGGCGGCCGCGCGCCAGATGCTGAAGGCCCTGGCCTCGGCCGGCCACGACCGCCTGGCGCTGGACGTCGCCGTGCGCGGCCGGTGCGCCGTGTGCGCGCAAACCGCGCACCCCGGGGACGGCGAGTGATCCGCACGCAGGCGCTGGCCTTCGCCCACGCCGGCACCGCACCGCTGCGGTTTCCCGATGTGGACCTGCCGCAGGGCGGCTGCCTGCTGCTGCAGGGCCGCTCCGGCTCGGGCAAATCGACCTGGCTGGCCCTGGTGGCCGGGCTGCGCCGCGCGAGCGCCGGCACGGTGGAGGTGGCGGGCCAGGCG
>NZ_BAAJYT010000055.1:0-20381 GCF_057541515.1 Acidovorax sp. KNOB132 | reverse complement strand
GCGCATGATTCACTAGGGCGTATTGCTATCAAAACAGAAGCAATCTATCCGCAGGCCTGGGAAAGCTACCAGCGCCATTACGCCGCCGTCAACGGCCAGTTTGCCGCGCTGTACCCCGGGGTGGTCACCGGACTGCAGGCGCTGCGGCGGCAAGGCGTGCGCCTGGCCTGCCTGACCAACAAGCCCACGGCGTTCGCCGTTGCGCTGCTGGAGGCCAAAGGGTTGGACGGCTTCTTCGAGAAGGTGTTCGGCGGCGATGCCTTCGAGCGCATGAAGCCCGACCCGATGCCGTTGCTCCGGACCTGCGAGGCGCTGGGCACCGTGCCCGCGCGCACGCTGATGATCGGCGACTCCAGCAACGATGCCCTGGCGGCCCGCGCCGCCGGCTGCCCCGTGGTGCTGGTGACCTATGGCTACAACCACGGGCAACCCGTGCGCGAGGTGGATGCCGACGGCTATGTCGATTCGCTGGAGGCACTGCTGCCCGGCCCCTGACGCGCCGCAGCGGCGGGGCGATGGCCCGCTACCAGCGCAGCAGCCGAGGCCCCAGCACGGCACCAGCGGCCACCGGCAGCGACATGCCCAGAACGTACCAGATGGCAATGAACGGTGCGGCCAGCTCCGGGCAGTGCAGCGCATAGACCGTGGCGCCGACCGCGCCGCCCAGGGCGCCGGCCCCTGCGCCGGCCCAGGCCGGGCGGACGGGCGCCATGCCCCGCAGCACCCAGATCGCGGCCAGGAACACCGGCAGCGACAGCATCGCGATATTTTCCGCGCACACGCGCCAGGTGCGGCTGAGCACCAGCTCCGGCAGTTGTGCCGCGGGGGCCTGCCACACCGCCATCAGCCCCAGGGCCCATACCAGGCCGATCGGGGCGGCCCAGCCCAGCCATGCGAGGCGGGTGGCAGAGCCCGGCTTCCCGAGCCGGGCGACCAGCGGCAACGCGGCCAGTGCCATCAGCAGCGGAGCGCCGAATTTCACCCAGAACATGGGCAGGGTGGCGTACTGGCCGAGCGCTGGATTGAGCCCCAGCCCATACCCCATCAGCCAGCCCGAAACCGGCACCGACAGGAGAAGGCCGAGCGCCAGGCGCTTCGCTGCGGCATGGCGAGGGACCGGCACCGTGTCGGCGGCCAATAGATGGATCAGATCGTCGGTTTTCATGGGAAGGCCTTTGGCTTCGCCGTGGGTGGGGACGAAGACGCGATGCGGCTCGCCAGCGCCTTCAGGCCCCGGTGGATGCCGATTTTCACGGCGGATTCCGTCATGCCGGTTTCCTGGGCCACGTCCGAGACCGACCGGCCATGCAGCTTGACCTGCTCGATGGGCAGGCGCTGGCGGTCGGGCAGGGTGGCGAGCAGTCGCCCGAGATCGCGCCGGGCCTCGGCGGCCGTGTCCTCGGTGTGATCGAAGAGGCCGGTGGCATCGTCGTCCAGGGGGTCGTGCAGCGCTTCGCGCGCCTGGCGCGCGCGCAGCAGATCGATGGTCTTGTAGCGCGCGATGGCGTGCACCCAGGCCGTGAGCGGCTCGGTGTGCTGGTAGGTATGGCGCTGGTTGTGCAGGGCCAGCAGGGTGTCTTGCACAAGGTCCTCCACGTCGTCGGGCCAACCGGACAGCCGCCGGCGGTAGAAGGACCGCAGGCGGGTTGCCATCTGCTGCAGGAATTGCCGGTACGCCGCCGCATCGCCCTCCAGCCCGGCGAGCATCAGGCTTCGCAGGCGCTGTTCGGTCTGGAGGTGCGCAATATCTCGAGGCGGTCGGGGTGCCATGGCCGCCTCAGGGTACACGGCATCGGCGCCACTCGCGCGCATCGCGCGATGGCGTGGGACACGGCCTGCGCTGACGGCCTGCATGGACCCGTTGCGTGCAGGCATGCCGTGGCTTATTTCTTCATCTCGTCCTTCTTCATCTCATCCTTCTTCATCGCGTCCTTTCCCATGGAATCCTTGGCCATGGCGTCGTGCTTCATGCCGTCTTTCTTCATTGCATCCTTCTTCATGCCGTCGTGTTTCATGGCGTCTTTCGGCATGCCATCCTTGGCCATCGCGTCCTTGGCCATGGGGTCCTTTTTCATCATGTCGTCCGCCGCCATGGCGGAGACGGAGGCCGCGGTCAGGCAGGCGGCGAGCAGTGCGGTCGTGAGCTTGTTCATGTCGAAAGTCCTTTTGTAGAGGGAAGAGAAAAATTGCGCCGCGCCCGGGAATCGGGCACGGCCGCGCCGTCTGCGGCGCCGAGCCCGATCGCTCAGCTGCCGCCGAACCCGTTGTAGCCCTGGTCTTCCCAGTAGCCGCCTGGATAGGTGTTGGTCACGGACATCGCCATGACGTGTTTCGGGTTTTTGTAGCCCAGCTTGGTCGGTATGCGCAGCTTCAGCGGAAAGCCGTATTTCGGTGGCAATGGCTCGCCGTCGCAGGTCAGCGCGAGCAGCGTCTGCGGATGCAGCGCGGTCGCCATGTCGATGCTGGTGTGATAGTCGTCGGCACATGCGAAGCCGATGTACTTCGCGCTCAGGTCGGCGCCGATGCGCCGCAGAAAATCGCCGAAAGGCACGCCGCCCCACTTTCCGATGGCGCTCCAGCCCTCCACGCAGATGTGGCGGGTGACCTGCTCCTGCTGCGCGAGGGCGCGCAGCGCCGCAAGGGTCCAGGGGCGTTTTTCGGCCACCAGGCCGGCCACTTCGAGCCGGTAGCCTTCCTCTTTCACGATCCGGACTTCGTCTTCGCCGTAGTACGCATTGAAGGGAAACGGCCGGACGATCATGGATTCGGGATAGGTGGGTGCCAACCGGCCGGGGTCGAACAGCCATCCCTGGGCCCGGTCGTTCCAGCGCGAGATGCGCTGGAGCATGGCTTCCACATCCTCGTTGTCGCTGATGCTGCAGCCGGCCAGCAGGGACAGTCCGCCCAGCGTCAGGCTGCCGCGCAGGAAATGGCGGCGCGCGGCGGGCGCATGCGGCGCTCCAGGAGCTTGCGCGCGTCGGCCACGGCCAGGTCCGCATCGGCATTGGACAAGCTCCGGCGTCTGAAGAGGTTCATGCCGCACTCCCTTGGCGACCGGCGCTCAGCATGGTGAGCAGCGTGCGCGGCGCCAGGGCCACCATCACACCGTGCAGGGCAATGAACCCGACCAGCAACCCCATGGCCACGAAATGGATGCGGCGCGAGAACTCGTAGCCCCCCAGCCATTCCCGCAGGACGGGGAACTGCACGGACTTGAACAGCACGAGCCCGGACAGCACCAGGACGAGAAGGTCCAGCATCACGAACAGATAGGCCAGCCGCTGCACGCTGTTGTACTGGCGCGCATCCGTGTGGGCGAGCTTTCCGCGCAGGGCGTCCATGGCATCGCGCAGCACGGCGCGCGGCCAGACCGGAAAGAACCTGCGGGCCAGCCGGCCGCTGGCGAGATTCATCGCCAGATAGAACAGGCCGTTGGCCGCCAGCAGCCACATGGCGGCGAAATGCCACTGCAGTGCACCTCCGAGCCAGCCGCCGAGGGTCAGCGCGTTGGGCAGCGTGAAAGGGAAAAACGGCGCCGCGTTGTAGATGCGCCAACCGCTGGCGATGAGGATCAGCACCGCCAGGGCGTTCAGCCAGTGGCTGATGCGTATCCACAAGGGGTGGATGGGCTGTGGTTTCGCGGATGCCGCCATGAATGCTCCTGAAAGAGGGCCCGGCGATCGGGCCTCGTCCAGTAGTTCGGGCGGAATGCGCCGCGGGTTACAGGCGGGTGAAAAAATTCCTGGAATTCAGATGGTGTGCCGGCATCGCGGTTTTCTTCAAAGCGGTCGAATCATGCTCTGGCGCAATATTTACTAGGGCATTTAGCTATAAAACTAATAGCATTGGTTTGCGGGGCGGGAAAAGCAGGGGCCGGATGCCCGTGCGCCGCCAGCCGGAGGGCCGCGGACACCTGGGTCAGCCGCCCGCCTTGCCCAGCAGGGCGTCCTTGAGTTTCCAGTCCGCCGGCCGCTCGCCCAGCCAGATGCCCATCAGGGCGTCGAAGAATTCGGGCTCGCGGAACGGCTCGCCCTGCGCCACGCCCTTGACGCTGATCACGGTGCCCGTGCCGGGCAGCCAGTCCACGGTGAAGGTGTCGCCGGCCGAGAGCTTCTTGTGCTGGGAGAAGATCTCGCTCATGCGCAGCACGCCGGGCACCAGGCGGGAGAACGAGGCCTTGTCCATGTTGTCTTCCATGCCGCGCGAAAACAGCTTGCCCAGCTCGGCCGATTCGATGTCGCGCAGCATGGTGATCGACAGCCGCTTGGGACCGCGCAAGGCGGCCACTTCCTGCGGCGTGCCCGCCTTGCGCTCCAGGTACAGGCCCGCCGTGTACACCTTGAACACGGCCTTGTAGCGGATGCCCGCGCCATTGAGCAGCAAGGGGCTGCCTTGCAGTGGCAGGGCGGTGGCGTACTTCACATCGGCGACGGTCACGACCTGGGCCCAGGCGGCCCCCATGGTCACAAGAAGGCCGGCGAGGGTGGCTGCCAGCCACCGCTGCAGAAACATCATGGCAACTCCCAAAAAAGAACGATCGTTCGTTTCTGATTGTTGCCGCGTGTCCGGGCGCACACAACAGGGTTTTCAGCAAGGATTGCGGCAGGGCCCCTGGTTCGCCGGCCGCGGCGGGCGGGCGCAGGCGCTTTGCTACACTTTCTCCCCATGTTCATTCACCACGTGTTCATCACAGGTTGCAGCGACCGGGGAGCCTGGCCCTGGCGCAAGCCAGCCGCATCGAACGCCTGATGGCACCTGGGGCAATCCCAGCTGCACCCGTGGCCCTGACGGGCCGAACGCAATGAACTGCGGCGCCCCACGTCCTTGTGCTGGCGCTACCCGACTGGGAAATTCCCGTGATTACAGAACTTGAATTCAAAAGCCTGGCCAGCGAAGGCTACAACCGCATTCCGCTCATCGCGGAGGCCTTCGCCGACCTGGAGACGCCGCTTTCGCTGTACCTGAAGCTGGCCTACAGCAAGGACGGCGGCAAATACAGTTTCCTGCTCGAATCGGTCGTGGGGGGCGAGCGGTTCGGCCGCTACAGCTTCATTGGCCTGCCGGCGCGCACCTTGCTGAGGGCCAGCGGCTTCGGGGCCGACGCCAAGACCGAGGTGGTCACCGATGGGCAGGTGGTCGAGACCGCCGCAGGCAATCCGCTGGATTTCATCGAGGCGTACCAGAAGCGTTTCAAGGTGGCGCTGCGCCCCGGCCTGCCGCGGTTCTGCGGCGGCCTGGCGGGGTACTTCGGCTATGACGCGGTGCGTTACGTCGAAAAGAAGCTCGAAGCGAGTTGCCCGCCCGACACGATGGGCATGCCCGACATCCTGCTGCTGCAGTGCGAGGAACTGGCGGTCATCGACAACCTCTCGGGCAAGCTGTACCTCATCGTCTACGCGGACCCGGGCCAGCCCGAGGCGTATTCCAGGGGCAAGCAACGCCTGCGGGGTTTGAAGGACCAGCTCAAGTATTCGGTGGCCGCGCCGGTCGTCAAGCCGACGGAGAGCCATCCTCCCCAGCGCGACTTTGCCAAGGCCGATTACCTGGCGGCGGTGGACCGTGCCAAGGAGCTGATCGCCGCGGGCGACTTCATGCAGGTGCAGGTGGGCCAGCGCATCCACAAGCGCTACACCGAATCGCCGCTCTCCCTGTACCGCGCGCTGCGGTCGCTGAACCCCTCGCCCTACATGTTTTACTACCACATGGGCGACTTCCACATCGTCTCGGCGTCGCCGGAGATCCTGGTGCGGCAAGAGAGCACCCCGCAAGGCCAGAAGGTCACGATCCGGCCTTTGGCCGGAACGCGCCCGCGCGGCAACACGCCCGAGCATGACAAGGCCACGGAAATCGAACTGGTCAACGACCCCAAGGAACGCGCGGAGCACGTGATGCTGATCGACCTTGCGCGCAACGACATCGGGCGCATCGCCAAGACGGGCTCGGTGAAGGTGACGGAGGCGTTCGCCGTGGAGCGCTACAGCCACGTGATGCACATCGTGAGCAACGTCGAGGGCCTGCTCAATGATGGCATGACCAACATGGACGTGCTGAAGGCCACGTTTCCGGCAGGCACGCTCACCGGCGCGCCCAAGGTGCATGCGATGGAGCTGATCGACCAGCTGGAGCCCGTCAAGCGTGGCCTGTATGGCGGGGCGTGCGGCTATCTCAGCTACGCCGGGGACATGGATGTGGCCATTGCCATCCGCACCGGCATCGTGAAAGACGGAACGCTCTATGTTCAGGCCGCGGCCGGCGTCGTGGCCGACTCGGTGCCCGAGCTGGAGTGGAAGGAAACGGAACACAAGGCCCGCGCTCTGCTGCGCGCTGCCGAACTGGTTGAGGAAGGACTCGAATGATGACCCGGGCGATCGACAAGGTGGAGCGCTGCAGCAGCATGGCGCAGGTGCGTGCGCGCATCGACGCGCTGGACGACATCCTGGTGCCGTTGCTGGTGGAGCGCGGCGGCTACATGACCCAGGCCGCATTGAACAAGCAGCGCGAGTCCCAGGTGCGGGACGAAGGCCGCATCGAATTCATCGTGCGCCGGGTGCGCGAGCGTGCGCTGGCCGAAGGCGGCCAGCCCGAGGTGATCGAGGCCATCTACCGCAGCATGATGGAGACCTACATCGCCTACGAACATGAAGAGTTCGCGCGGCTGGTCGAGCAAGGCGCCAAGACCTCCGTGAAGTGACGGCAGGGCGGCGGGCGGCTGTCGCGTCCCGCCAGCCGTGATATCAGTGCGCATCGGCGGGACGCCCGGCGGACAGCTTGAAGGCGTTGGCCAGCGTGGACCGGTTGCAGATGCCCCAGCGTGACGCAACGTCCAGCATGTGGGCCCGTCCGCCGGTTTCGCTCATCTCGCGCAGTTCGTCCTCGATGCGCTTCACGCGCTCGGTCCGGATCAGTTCGGCAGGCGTCATGCCCAGGTGGTTGCGGAACGCCAGTTGCAGGGCGCGTTCGGTGACCCCCAGGCGGCCTGCGATTTCACGCACCGAAAGGTTGGCGTCGTGCAGGTGCTCGACGATGTAGCGGTAGGCCGCGCGGTAGCGGGGCGGCAGGCGCAAGCCGGTCGTGTCCTGGGCCTGGGAGGGCAGGGTGGACGCGGCGCTGTTCATGCGCGCCAGCACCGTGTTGTGCACCACGCGCATGGCCTGGGCCACGTGGCGCTTGTACTGGCGCAGTGACTCGCCCAGCCGCCCTTCTTCCATGTGGATCTTGGACAGGCAGTATTGGATGTCCGACGCGTAAGGGTGCCGATCGACCTCGCGTTCGACGCTGGCCAGCGGCTGGATCACATCGCGGGCACCCGTGGCCGCCTTGTCGGTCAGCAGCGCGAGGCAGGCTTCCACCCGCACTTGCGATTCCAGGCCCGCCAGTTCGTGTTCGCGCAGCCAGCGCACGAAGCTCGCCACCGCCTCTTGCCGGCTGGCAGGGTGGTGTCCCAGCAAGCCGCAGCGCAGGTAAGCCAGTCGGGCCCGCAGCAGTTCGGGCGCGTGGGGGCTTGACTCGAGCGCCGCCAGTTCGGCCACCATCTCTGCCTCGGTCGGCAGATCGCGTGCCAGTGCCATGGCGGACTCCGACAGCGCATGGTCTGTCAGTTCTTCATGGCGCAGCAGGTGCACCCGGGCCAGCACCTCCAGGCGGATCGCCCTGGCGTGCGGCTCCAGCATGGCTGCGGGGGCTGACTGGCAGAGCGCTTCCGCCTGGCGTGCGGTGGCCAGGGCTTCGGCATGCTGGCCCAGGGCCTGCATCGACAGCGCTTCCCGCAATGGCCTTCCACACGCAATTCGAGCGGGGCTTCGTGGTCGCTGGCCACGATCGACCAGCAGGCCACGGCACGGGCGGGCTTGTTCAGATGATGAAAGAGCCAAGCCTGGTCCAGTGCCGACTGCCAGCGCACGTTGCTGCGCGATACCTGGTCATAGGCCTTGAGCTGCTGGTGGAACACTTCGCTGGCGGCCTCTTCCATGCCAACCAGCAGCAGGCTGCGCCCGAGCAGCGCGCCTTCCTGCGGCGTGCCCGTATCGCGGCCATTGCGCTCCAGGCGCCGGCGGCCGATGCCCGCCGCGTCCTTGACGCGCATGGCGTGAATGAGATTGGAAAGCTCTGGCGCCTGGGCTTGGGCGCGCTGGCAGGTCAACGACAGAAGTGTGAGCAGCATGGGTCTTCGCGGTGTTGCCGCGCCTTTGATTGATGACCAGTCAATGCTAGGAACGGGCGTCCGGGCAATGCTCAACTTCCTTACGTTCAATCCTCAACTTTTGCTAATTGCCACGTTTTATGGTGAGTGCCTTCGGATACCTTTGCACGCGTTGCCTGAAGCTATTGGCAGCACATCCGCTCCCCTATTCATCCAATGTTCATCGGCAAGTCATCGGTTTTTCATGAAGGGCTGCTTCGTCGTTCATGCGAGGTGCTTAGAGTGAAATCAGGCCGTCGGGGACGGGATTTGCAGCGAGAGAGGGGAGCGCGGCGAATCCAGAACGGCCAGTAAAAAAACAGGGACTGCTGCGCCAGCCAATTGAGCGCACAAAGCCTGGACCGGAGCCTGATAAGGGACTGCTATGGCGTCGAATAGTTATTGCCTATAAGCAATTGACCTATCGAAAGGGCATACTGCAGAGAATATTTCGCTGATTCTGTTCCGCGGAAGGTTGGGAAAAAATTGCAAAATCTGTGACTATGTGTAGCAACCGGATGGCGCTTTTTTGGCACCCACGGTCCAGCTGAACAGGCCAAGGGGGCAGCGTGATGCGCCGCCATTTGTCGATATAAATTTGCGTCGAGGGATTCCATGAACATTGCTCTTCTTTCGCGTCGATCGACGGTGAACCAGTTCCTGGTGGACCTGCTTTCCCGTGGCGGAATTCAAGCCATGCTGCACGTCAGCATTGCGGCTTTTCGCATGCAAGTGAGACAGCAGGCCTTTGATGCCGTGATCCTTGAAGACTGCGGAGGCACTTTGGCGGAAGATCTGGGACTGATCAAAACCTGCGTCTCCGATCAGGTTCCCGTCGTGGTGGTGGGGGCCGAGTTGCACGCCGGCTTCGGCGTGGCCCTGGCCTGTGGTGCGGTGGACTACATCAGCCTTTCCCGCGTCGGGCATGACGAACTCAAGACCCGGCTGCGCGGCCACATGGAAGCCCAGGCGTTCCAGGCCGCCCACCCGATCGATGTCGACGGCTGCCGGCTCGACCCCGCCAGGCTTTGCCTCGTTCATGGAGACAAGACAGTGGGCCTCACGCACCGTGAATGTGAACTGGCCTGCCTGCTGTTTTCCAAGCCCAACCAGGTGGTGTCCTTGCCTACGATCATCGCCAAGGTGTGGGGGCGCTCGGTCGAGTCCAACAAACGCACCCTGGAGCAGCACATCTACAAGCTGCGCACCAAACTGCGAGAGGCCGGTTGCCAGCTGCGCGTCCAGGCGGCTTATGGACGGGGCTACCGGCTGCTGTCCCATGAGGGGACGGAGGCGGTCGGCAACGAATACACCGCGCTTTACTGGTAACGGCAGCAGGACCGTGCTCAATGTCTTTTTCGGGCCGTGCAGGTGACGTTTCGCAATCGGGTGCAAAGCGTGGTGCGCCACCCATTGCCTGGGACTTCGGCCAGCGCCACCACGCAGGCCGCTTGAGAAGGCATGGGTCCCGCGGGTTGGAGCGCAACCGGATGACGCAGCGTTCCGGCGGCTTGCGTGGCCACCCGCCCATGCGGTGCCACGGACCCCCACCCCGTCCGATTGCGTGCCAGCACGTGCTCCAAAAAAGACCTTGAACACGTTCTAGCCCGATCGGGGCATGGGCGGCGGGGGCCTGGGTTTCACACCTTGAGCCAGATGTAGTCTCCCGCACAGATGCCGTTGAAGGCTTCGTCGGTGGAACTCAGCACGTTGTCCTTCCAGTACCGTCCGTGCTCTGTGTAGTGGGTCAGTGTTTCGGCCAGCCAGGTCCCGGTGATTTCCGGCGTCATCGGCACCCGCACGATCAGGATGATGCCTCCTGTATCGGGGTTGATGCCTGCCTGGGCCTGATCCTGCGCATACACGGTGAGATTGGCCTCCAGCAGGAGCCGAAAGATGGTCAGCGTGCGCCCTGCGGTGACGATGCCGAAATGGAAGTTGAGATACAGCGCGGCAGGGTCGTTCTCGTAGTGCGACAGCAGAACCTCGAATCCTTCGACCTCGATCCAGCCCTGCGCGAGCACCGCCTGCGGATCGGGCAAGTCGATGGCCTCGCACAGCTCGGTGACCAACTGGTTGTATTGATCGAGACTCATGGGCGAACGGGCCGTTTCAAGGATTGGCTGGCCTGCAATTGCCGCTCTGCAGCGATGCTTGCCTGGGACGGCGTGCGTGGGAGATCGGTGCTCAGCAAAGCCAGCGGCAGCAAGGCCTTGAGGTCTTTCATGCGAACGGTGTCACTGGCTGCATCGGGTGCGGGCCCCCCGCACAGCAACAACGCCATCTTGACCCGTTGCAGGGTGCCCAATGCACCCCGTTCTTCGTGGTTTTGAAGGTACGCCGCCATCTCCGCCATGCCCCGCGTGGGGGTGGCAGCGAAGTGGGGCTTTCGGCTGTGATCCCAAAGCCGCCGTGTAAGGACATGGGCCCGGTCTTGCGCCGTGCCGGCGTAATGCTGCTGCAAAACATGCTGGGCCGCCATGGCACCCCCAGCCAGGCCTGGCTTGGCCATCCGGCTGGTTTGCGGGTTGTCACGCGAACTTCCTTGATCGCCTTTGCCGGAGCCCGACCCGGAGCCCGACCCGGAGCCAGAACCCGATCCCGAGCCGGATCCCGATCCCGATCCCGATCCCGATCCAGACCCTGATCCGGAATTGCCGCCTTCGGAATTCTCCTGGGAATCCCCCTTGTCACGGCTGCTGCCTCCTTGTCGCAGGAAACTGTCCAGCGCCGCGGGCTCGTTCCCGGTGTCCCGGAGCGATTCCCTGTACCGCGCGTAGCGTTCTCCACGGTCGTCGTCGAGGGCCGCCTTCCACCGCTCCGCAGATCCTTGCCGTGCTTCGGATTCTTCGGGACCGGCCTGCAGGATTTCGAGCGGAATGTCTTGTCCCGGTGCCAAGAGCGGGGCATCGGGCTGGCCGGGGAGCCGGGCCTGCTTGGGTGGCAAGGGCAGCGGTGGGCGGGGAACCGTGCGGAAAATGTAGTCGCCGAACCGGCCCTGCTGCATGAGCGAGGCGTTGCGCGCGGCCTGCTCATGCTGCACTGCGATCAAATGATTGTGCTCGCGCAGGCGCAACTGCTTGAGCCGCTGCAGCTGCTGCAGCCCGCGAAAGAGCGGCGCATTGGGGTTCATGGCGTGAACGTGGCCGAGAGCAGCCTTTGGGAGAACTGCAGCACGGTGTTCCCGACCCACGGGGCGGAGACCGCAACGGTGACGGTCACGCAGATCAGCTTGATGCCCTGTGAAATGGCAGCATCCTGGAGCGATGTCACGGCTTGCACCAGCGCCACCAGCAAACCGACGATGGCCGCCACGGCCACCGCGGGCAGCGACAGAATGAGGCACAGCATGAGTGCCTCGGACGTCAGTTGAACGATGTTGTCGTGCGTCATGGGGTTGAGTCCTCCGTCATCGGTAGGTCAGCACGAGTCCGTGCATGACCTGGGACCACCCGTCGAGCACGACGAACAGCAGCAGCTTGAACGGGATGGCGATGTTGGTGGGCGACACCTGAGACAGGCCCATCGCCAGCAGCACGTTGGCGATGACGAGCTCCACGATCACGAAGGCCAGATACAGCAGGAAACCGATGCGAAAGGCGGCCGTCAGCTCCGTCAGCAAGAAAGCCGGGGCCACCACGATCAGGTCGTCGACCAGAAGCGCTTTTGCGCGTTCCTGGGGCCATATCGCCTGTGCCGACTTCAGGAAAAATGCCTTTTCGGCCGGGTGCGCGTGCTTGACGAGGAATTGCCGGAACGGCTCCTTCGCGGCGGAGGCGGCTGCCAGCAGCTGCTGGGTGTTCGACGTCTGCGATGACGGCGGCCCGTTCTGGATCTTGTCGGCCGCCTCCATGGCGACCGGCGCCATGACGTAAATCGAAATGATGATGGCGATGCCGTTGAGCACCATGTTGGGCGGCACCTGCTGAATGCCCAGCGCGTTGCGCAGCAAGCCCAGCACCACCACCACCTTGGTGTACGAGGTGACCACCATGGCCGCGAACGGCAGCACCGCCAGCGCCATCAGGGCGATGAACAGCGAGATGGGGTCCAGCCCCTGGACGGATGACAGCGGGGTCATGGCAAATCTTGTGGTGGTGCTTCGGCCGCCAGGCTGAGTCCCATTCGCTCGATGCGCACGCCGAGTTGCTCGCCGATGACAATCAGGCGGCCGGTACCGATCACCTGGTCGTGGCACACGAGGCGCACCAGTGCTTCGCGCACGGGCATGTCCAGCGTGATGACCGAGCCCGGACCGAAGGCCGCGAGATCGTCGAGCCGGACGCGGGCGCTGTCTATCTCGAAGGCCACGGGGATGGACAGCTTTCCGATGGCACCGATTTCCGCACTCGCTGGCAGGTCGTGCTCCGGAATGGGTTCGCTGCCGGGCTGAGGTGTGCCGTCGAGCGTGGCTTGGTGCGAGTCGATATCGAGTTGTGCAGTGGTTTCCATGGAGACGCCCATTCCAAAAGACAAGTGGCAATGCAAAGAGGCCGAGGCGCCGGCGGGCAAGCCTGTGATCAGCACATCGCCCGCACTGACCGAGCCCAGTTCGGAGGCGCAATACGTTTTGCGCGCGAGCCGGATGCGGCAGGCCACGCGCAGGCCGAGCAGGTGGCTTGCGTCGCTTCGGACCGAGGCAGCCAGCAACGCCTGGATCTGTCCTGCCATCGCTTCGTCGATGGCCTGCAGCCCGATGCGCCGATTTCTTGCGGTGATCTCGAAAGGGGCAGCGCCGGAGTCCAGCTGCATCCCATGCAGCACCAGGCCGGCAAAGCGGGACTGGAACGGGGCGAGCAGCTGGGCCAGCAGCGAGTGAACAACGTCCCGGGCCAGCGCGGGGTCTGGCAGGCGCGCCGCCATCTCCAGCGCAGGCCAGTCGGTCCTGGGTACCGACAGCCGCATCGTGCCCTGCGCCGACCGAAATTCCATGCTGATGCGTTTGCCGGATCGGCCGGGCGCCCGGCTGACCGACGCACCCGTTTGTCCCGAAAGGGCCCGAACCCACCGCACGAATCGCCGATCGAACATCACCCGCGCCAGACGGGCTTCGCCGTGGTCCATGGGCGGCAGATACCTTGCGAGGTCGCTTAAGGGGAAAGCCAGTGGCTTGACTGCGTTCAAGGTCATTCCAGGTCAATGTCGATGCTTCGGTGGGCCGTGCCCAGGCGGGCAAGCAACCCGTGCAGTTGATCGCGATGCTTTGAGATTAGGTGGCGGGACTCGGACGACATCGTTCGGAAGCGAAGCGTCATGGCATAGGACGAAAGCCCCAGGGCCAGCTCGCATTCCGGCAGCACCTTGGGGTCCATGGGCACCGTGACGGCCCAGGATTGGAAAGCCGGGTCTGCCCGCAGGCACAGATCGGTAATGGTTTGCGCGGTATCGCGCAGCCACTGCGGCGGCTCCGCATCCGTGGCGGTGCCGGTGGCACCGACGGCGTGCACGGGTGGCCGGTCGTCGGGCAGGTCCTGCCCTGCTTCCCCGGGGGCGGGTGTGCGTGCCAGCGGCGGCGGAACGGTATCGCCCTGGATGAAGAAGTATTGCGGCGGCAAGGGGTCGGATGTCGCAGCCTGCGGCGCAGGAGCGGGTGGTGCGTTGTTGTCCCGCTCTTCCTCGTTCGGCGAATCGCCTTGCGCATCGGTCTGCTCCCGAGGCTCTCCGTCGCTCGAGTCCATGGGGTCGGGCGGGGTGCCCTCCGCAGCAGTGGCGAAGGGATCGGTGGACTCGATCACTTCGTCTTCGGCGGGGTCGTCCTGCGGGAGTGCGGGTGGAAACAGCTCGCGGCGAAACCGCTCTTGCGAGTTCGGCCGCAGTAGCGCGGGGGTGGCTGCCACTGCAGGGTGCGCGACGTGGCGCAGGGTGTGATCGGGGCGCTGGAGAGAGGTCATGGCCGCGGTCCTCAGGAAACGCGGCCGATAGGCCGCAGTTCCACCTGGGTTCCCAACTCCTGGAACGAGTACACGCGCAGCCAGTCGAGGCGGCTTTCGATCATCTTCTTGACATAGCGGCGAATGTCCATCGACGTCACCAAGGCCACGCCGGGCTGCCTGGCGGTATCGGCGACCGCGGCGATGCGCTCGGTCAGGTCGCGCGCGTCGTCGGGCGACATGGCCAGGTAGTTCCCCGCCGGCGTGGGCTTGATGCAGCCGCGGATCGCCTGTTCGATGTCCGGATCGAGCAAGATGGCCGACAGATGCCGCTGGCCACTGGTCGCTTCATGCGCGAGATAGCGGCCGAGGTCGGAGCGCACGTACTCCGTGAGCAGCAACAGGTCTTTTTCCTTGGGCCCCCAGACGATCAGGCTCTCGAAAATGCTGCGGATGTTGCGGATCGGCACCTGTTCTTCCAGCAGCCTGCGCAGCACCTCGGCCATGCGCTGCAGGGGCATGATCTTCTGCACCTCGGCCACGAGACCGGGGTATTCCGGCGTGCTGCGCTCGATCACCCACTGCACCTCCTGAACCCCCATGAACAGGTGGGCGTGCCGCTGCAGCATGCCCACGACTTCGCGCGCGATGACCTGCTCCACATCGATGCATGCGCCTTCTCGCTGGGCCATGGGCACGGCCTCCGGCGCCAGCCACAGCGAGACCTCGCTGCCCAGTGCGGGCCCGTGTGGCTGGGCCGATGCGGCCAGGGGCGATTGGGGGTCGAGCAGCAGCAGCATGCGGCCCGGCAGTTCGGGCTGCGCCACCGGAACGTCGTTGATCAGCACTTCGTAGCGCAGGCCGGTCAGTTCGATGTCCACCCACATCGCAGCGCCGGGAAACGGCAGGCCCAGCCTGGACTGCAGTCCTTCCCGTTCCTTGTTGAGTGCGCCGTTGAGCCGCTCTGCATCGATCAGCTTGCCCAACGCATCCGACATGCGGATCGACAGCGGCTTGGCGAACTCGGGGGCTTTTTGCTGGATGGACGGCGCGTCTCCCTTGGCCCCTTCGCGCATCAGGGCCGCGATCGGCTTGGACAGCGAGTTGCCCGCGAGCTGGGTTCGTTTCTTGGTGAGGAAGTGCCCGCCAGCCACCAGACCGCCCGCCAGCAGGGCGAAAGGCACCATCGGAAAGCCCGGAATGAAGCCGAAGCCCGCCGTGAGCGCCGCGGCAAGGTACATCGAACGGGGGTTGCGGGTGAGTTGCTCGGTCATGTCCTGGCCGAGCGAGGTGGGCTTTTTCTTGTGCTCGTCGGTCACCCGGGTGGTGAGAACGCCGGCCGCCATACAGATGAAGAGGGCCGGAATCTGCGACACCATGGCATCGCCGATGGACAGCACCGCGAAGCGGTTGGCCGCTTCGCCGGCGGTCATGTTGTGGTACATGATGCCGACCACAACCCCTGCGAGGATGTTCACCATCGTGATGATCAGCCCGGCGATGGCGTCGCCTTTCACGAACTTCATCGCGCCGTCCATGCCGCCGTGCAGCATGCTTTCCATTCCGAGGTGAGCGCGTTTTCGCTTGGCTTCATCGGGCGTCAACAGGCCCGCGCGCAAGTCGGCATCGATGCTCATCTGCTTGCCTGGCAGGGCATCCAGCGTGAAGCGCGCGCCGACTTCCGCCACCCGCTCCGAGCCTTTGGCGATCACGATGAACTGGACGATGGTGATGACCAGGAACACCACGATCCCCACCACCAGATTGCCGCCCACCACCAACTGCCCGAAGCTCTCGATCAGGTGGCCTGCATCGGCATGCAGCAAGATCGCCTTGGTGGAGGCGATGTTCAGCGCCAGCCGGAACAGCGTGGTGAACAGCAGCAGCGAAGGAAAGGTCGAAAGCGACAGCGCGTCCGGTATGAACAGCGTGGTCATCAGCAGCAGGATGCTCACCGTGAGGTTGATGGCCAGCAGCGCATCGATGAGCATGGTCGGCAGCGGAAGGATCATCAGTGCGATCACGCCGACGAGAAAGCCCGCCATCGTCATGTCGTTGACCAGGGTGGAGTCGAAGCGTTTGGCCATGGGGTGTTCCTGGTGGTGAAGGCTTGTCAGGGAGGAGAGGTGTTTGCGGCCGTGCCGCCGCCGAATTGGTCGAGTTCTGCGACCCAGCGCAGCACGACGGCAACGGACTCGAGCAGTTCTTCGGAAATGGGTTGGTTCAGCGGCAGGCGGTGCAGCGCGCGGGCCAGGGGCGGGTTGGCGATGATCGGAACACCATGCGTTGCGGCCAGGCCGCGGATCACCGCGGCCTGTGCATCCATCCCCTTGGCCACCACGATGGGCAGGGGCGTGACGCCTTCCTCGTAGAGCAGGGCCACGGCGTAGTGGGTCGGGTTGGTGACCACCACGGTGGCGCCGGGCACACGTTCCTGCGGTGGACTGTTGGCCAGCTCGTCACGCAGCGAGCGCTGCTGGCCCTTGACATGGGGGTCTCCGTCGCTGTCCTTGCGCTCCCGCTTGATATCGTCCTTGCTCATGCGCTGGTCGCGCATGAACAGCCAGCGCTGCAAGCCGAAGTCCACGGGACCGATGATCACGAACACCAGGCACGAAAAACCGATCAACCGCAGGATGGCGCTCCACGCCACCTGACCCGCGCCTTGGGCAGAAAGGTAGGCCGAGCCCACCAGCAATGGCACGAGGCTGAGCACGATTTGCCAGATCACGGCCCCCAGTGCCACGGCCTTCACCACCGACTTGCAGAACTCGATGATCGAGCGTGCGTTGATCAGTTTCTTGAGGCCTTCGGCGGGGTTCAGTTTTTCGAATTTCGGCTGGATGGCTTCGAACGAAATGATCACCCCCACCTGGCCCATCATGGCAATGATCGCCACCAGCACGGAGACGATGACCAGGGAGAACGCGGCGATCGCGCCGTCCAGCACCATGGAGGAAATCAGCGCCAGAACCTCCTGCGTGTCCTGTGCCTGCATGCCTTGGTGCATGGCGGTTCTCACCACCTTCGCGATGTGGTCGTAGAGCATGGGGCCGGAGCCGATCAGCACCAGCAGCGAGGCCACCAGGATGGCCGCGGCCACGACGTCCTGGCTCTTGGGAACCTCTCCCTTCTTGCGGGCGTCCAGGAGCTTCTTGTCTGTGGGTTCTTCCGTTTTTTCTGACATGGCGTGGGCTCGTTGGTCGCGGTGCGCGATGGGTTCTTGCAATCTAGCTTTGCACGCCGCCTGGCATGCGATCCATGCGAAGTCCTTGCCCTCGCAGACGAACGTGACGGATCGCAGTCCTGCGCTGCGTGCCCACATTCGCATTGCCGTGACTGCCTTCGTTCGGGTTCCATGGCGCGAGGCCGCGCGCTTCTAGTCTTGCCGCCAGAAGGTCAATCGATGTCGGTTGGCCGCTGGAGAGGGATTCATGAGCACGATCAAGGGGTTGCGCATCCTGGTGCGCCTGAAGAAGCGGCGTGTCGAGCAGAGCGAAGCGGCATTGCAGGAGAGCGCCCGGCAGCGCGATCGCGAGCAGGCCGCGCACGAAGCGGCCGTGGCCGAGGAGGCGCAGGTGCGCCAGGCCGAGAGCGACCTGCGCGGCCGCATCGCCTCGACCACGGAGCGTCCGCAAGGCTTTCATGCGCAGGACGTGGTGACGCTGCAAATCCTGGTCAAGGAGGCGGAAGTGCGCAGCGCCGATGCCGGCAAGCTGACGCAGCGCGCGGCAGCGCAGGTGGAAGCCGCCGTGCAGCGGGTGGCCGAGCGAGAGTTCGCGCTGCGGCGCGCAACGCAGCAACTGGAGGCGACCGAGGCCCGGCTGGAGCGGGCCGTGCAGGAGGCTGAACGGGCCCAGGAGGACGCGCAGGACGAGGAGGCAGAGGAAACGGCCGTTGCTCGCATGCTGGCCTGCTCCCGTGCCGCTGCGCGCACGCGATTGCAGTTGGCGCGCGGCGCCAGGGCATGAGGTGGCGATGGACCCCTCCATGCAGCAGGGGCTGGGCCTTTTCCAGCTGACCCTCGATCTCAAGGGCTTCTTTGCCGTGCTGGCACTGTCCACTGCGCGCATCTATGCCGCCATGCTCGTCATGCCGGCAACGAACGACATGCTGCTGTATGGACGCACTCGCGGTGGGCTCGTGCTTGTGCTGGGCGCCTTTGTGGCCTGGGGCCAGCCGACCGAACTGCTGCATTCGCTGACCGCCGTGGACATGGCGGTGCTGGTGCTCAAGGAGGGCGTCATCGGAATGCTGATCGGGTTCGCGGTCGGCACCGTCTTCTGGGTGGCCGAGAGCGTGGGCATGCTCATTGACAACCAGACCGGCTACAACAACATCCAGCAGACCAATCCGCTCAGCGGCCAGCAGAGCACGCCGGTGGGCAACCTGCTGTCGCAACTGGCCATCGTAGGCTTTTACATGCTGGGGGGCATGCTGGTCTTCATCGGCCTGCTGTTCGATTCGTACGAGTGGTGGCCGCTCACGGGCGTCATGCCCAGTTGGTCGGTGCTGATGGAGCGGTTCCTGCCTACCGAAGTCACCAACTACGCCGAAACCGTGCTCAAGATCGCCGGACCGGTGATCGTGATCCTGATGCTCATCGACCTGGGCATTGGCTTGCTGGGAAAGGCCGCAGAAAAGCTGGAGCCCAACAGCCTCGCGCAGCCCATCAAGGGGGCGACGACCATGCTGCTGCTGGTACTCCTGGTGGGCGTTTTCTTCCAGCAGGTGCGGCCGCAACTCACGATGCGGCCCGTGGCCGAGCGCATCAAGCGTTTGCTGTCGCCTGCGGCCTCGCCCCCTGCCTCACCCCAATCGCCGGCGGTGCCCCATGGATAACGCTGAGGGCAACCGGCAGGCCGCGCAGTCCCGCCTTCGCAGCTGGACTGCCAGCCTGTCCTGTGCACTGGCGGCGCGCCGATGCGCTGTGTCGGTGAGGTGTGGACGGCCCCTCGTGCCGTCGCGCCTGCAGTGTCCCAGTGAGGTGCACCGCGGGGCCGGGGTTTCCCACCACGTGTCGATCCGGTCGCCACCGCAGTCAGTCGCTTTCTCTGAACCCACGCCGTCGCGCAACACGGTGGATCCCTTCGCCGCATTTCTCTGTCTGAGCCGCCATGGGGTGGACAGCTTTTTTTTTCACTTTGCCTTAAGGAGTCAGTATGTCAGTCAATTTCCAAACCCAGACCACCTCCCGGTTCAACAACAACCTGGATTCTCTGTCGGACAACCAACAGAACTCTTCCCAGAAACTGCAGGACGAACTGCTCCAGCTGGTCGTGCTGGTGCTGCAGCAAGTCATGAAAGCGATGGACAAAGACGGTTCCGACAGCAAAGCGGGCGGCACGGATGGTGTGTCGGGCAAGGGCGGCGCGGGCGGCGCCAACGGAGGCGGCGGCGCGAACAAGGGCCAGGGCGTGGCCGGCCTGATCCAGCAGTTCGGCGAGTTGCTGCAGCAGATCGCCAAGTCCATGGAGCAGAACTCGCAGAAGAATCCTGCCAGCGATCTGGCCAAAAGCATTGCCGACAAGCTCGGCGGCGGTGGCGGCAACACGCTCGATGAAATGGGCAAGGACAGCGGCAGCGGTGGCAACCTGCTGGAGCAACTGGGCGAAAGCTATCTGCGCCAGATCCTGGACAAGATGACCACAGGCGGCACGGGCAGTGCCGGCGGCACGGGGCAAACCAACGGCGGCGGCAGCGGTGGCGACGGCAATACAGGCGCCAGCGACATTGGCGATCTGGCCAAGCAATTCATCGAAGCACTGCTGTCGGGTGGCTCGGGTGCGGTGGAAGACCTGGGCAGGAAAAACGGTACGGGTGGCACCGGAGGCACGAACGGTGCCGGCGGCACTGGCGGCACTGGTGGCCCTGAGGGCGCGGACGGCACGCAAAGCGGCGACGGCCAGTCGTCGATCCAGCAGCTGCTGCAGGTGCTCGAGCAGATTCTGCAAATCCTGCAAACCCTGCAGGGCGGAAAGGCGGATGGCTCTGGTGGTGGCGGTGGGGCCGGCGGCACCAAGGACTCTGGCGGCACCAGCAATGCCGGTGGAACTGGCGGAACTGGTGATTCCGGTGGAGTCGATGGAACTGATGGTGCAAAAGGGCAGGGCTCGCCGGGCGACATGCTCAAGCAATTGGTCGAGGCCCTCATCAAGGGCGACAGCAGCGCATTGGACAAGCTGGCCAATGGCGACAAGCAAAATGGTGGCGCACAGGATGCAACCCAACAACTGATGGAGTTGCTGCAAAAACTGATCGAACTCCTGACGGGCAAGAAGCCGGACGAGTCCGATAGCGAGTCGGGTGGAGGCGGTGGTGGCGGCGGCACG
>NZ_BAAJYT010000054.1:0-20554 GCF_057541515.1 Acidovorax sp. KNOB132 | reverse complement strand
CGGCCGCCGCCACGCGCACCCGCCCCTCCTCCACGGCCACGCGCACGCCGTTGTCGCCGGGCACGCTGGCGGTGTGGCGCACGGAAAACCGCGTGCCCACCACCGTCACCTTCACGGCGCCGGCCAGCACGTCGAACGGCCGGGTGGCGTCGCCCTGCACCTGGAACACGGCTTGCCCCTCGGGCAGGCGCACCTCGCGCCGCTGGCGGTACAGCGCCACCTCCACCCGCGTGGCGGTATCGAGCCGCAGGCGGCTGCCGTCGGGCAGCTGCACGTCCAGCTGCTGGCCGCGTTCCGTCGAGAAGTTCTGCACGAAAAACCGGCTGCTGCTGCCAGTGGTCCCAGGCCAGATAGCTGCCGCCGCCGGCCATCAGCACCACCACTGCCGCCACGGCCGCCTGCGGCACCAGGGCCGACCAACCCTGCAGCCACGCCCTGCGCCCGGTGGGCACCGGCGTGGGCTTGCGGTCCGCCTGGGCCTGCTCGGCCGCCAGCTGCCGTCGCAATTGCGCCACGCCGGCCGCAGGCAACTGGTCCAGCCGCTGCCAGTCGGCCTGCCAGCGGGCGAATGCCGCCTGTCGGCTGGGGTGCCCGGCCAGCCAAGCCTGGAATTCGGCGTTTTGCTCTACACCCCGTTCCCGGTCCAGGCGCGCGAACCACGCCAGCGCCTCGGTATCGAGGTCGCTGGGCAAGGGGGCCGCGCGGTGGGGATCGGTCATGGACATTTCAAAAGGGTACCTGGCAGTAGACGCACGGCACGGCGCCATCCCAACCTTGCGGATCCAGGAATGGGCAGCGCGTCATCGCGGGCCTTCCGGTAGCGTGGGCTGTGCCGGTGCGCGGGGGGAGCCGCCCAGCCGGTCCTGGCAATCGCGGCAGGCCTGCATGCCCCGCTGGATGTGGCGCTCCACCATGGTCACCGAGATGCCCATGCGGCGCGCGATGTCCGCCTGGGCAAGGCCATCGAACTTGTGCAGGATGAACGCCTCGCGGCAGCGCAGCGGCAGTTCGCCGATGGTAGCCAGCAGCGCGTTCACGGTCTGGGATGACATGGCCGCCACCTCGGGCTCGCAGGCCCGTGGGCCGGCCAGGGCCTGAGCGGCCTGCTCGAAGCCATCGTCTCCGTCCAGAGGGGCATGCTGGCCGCGCACCGCGTCGCGGCGGTGCTGGTCGATGACGAGGTTGCGCGCCGTGCGGTACAGAAACGCCCGGGGTTCGGCGATGGTCTCGCCCGACTGCTGCACGGCCAGCACCCGCGCATAGCTTTCCTGCGCCAGGTCGGCCGCCATCTCGCGATCCTGGACGGACCCCTGCAGGAACCTCAGCAACTCTCGGTAATAGCGCGCGAACACGGACATCTGAACCAGGGAATGGGCCATGCCCATCGACATGGCCAGACCTCGCGAACGCAGGATCGATGGCGCAAAAGGCAAGTGAAGGCCGCAGTATAGGAGATGCAGTAAATGAGATTCACTTCGAACTGCATGCACCATGTTCGCCGATGCGCTCATCGGCCCGTGCCACGGCGCACGGCTACCCACGGCCCGCCGTGTCCCCCGCCGGGTACGGGGTGAAGCGGCTTTCGTTCTCGCTCACATCCAGCGGCCGGCCCAGGAATGGAAAGGCCCGTTGCGGACAGCCGATGCGTTCGCACACCTTGCAGCCCATTCCGATGGGCGTGGCGATCTCGGGATCGTCCAGGTCCATGCCACGCGAATAGACCAGCCGGGGCGCATGGCGGATGTCGCAGCCCAGGGCCACCGCAAAGGTCTTGCTCGGCGCGCCGAAGCCGCCTTGGCCCGTGGAGACCGTCCGGGCGATCCAGAGGTAGCTGCGCCCGTCCGGCATGCGCGCCAGTTGCGGCAGGATTTTGCCGGGCTGCGAAAACGCTTCGTACACGTTCCACAGCGGACAAGTGCCACCCGTCTTCGAAAAATGGAAATGGGTGGCGGACTGGCGTTTGGAGATGTTGCCGGCCCGGTCCACGCGGATGAAGAAGAACGGCACGCCCGGCGCACCGGGCCGCTGCAGCGTGCTGAGCCGGTGGCAGATGGTTTCGAAGCCCACCCCGAAGCGCCGCGCCAGCCGGTCGATGTCGTAGCGCGTGGTTTCGGCGGCCTGCAGAAACACGGCGTAGGGCAGCAGCAGAGCACCAGCGAAGTAGTTGGCCAGGCCGATGCGCCCGAGTGCGCGCGCCTGCGGGTCGTGCCGGAATTCCGGCAGGTCCACCAGCGCATCGAGCAGCGTTGAATGCGCCAGCAGCGCCCACTGCGTGCCCAGCTGGAACGCGAGCTGGCCGGGGTCGAGCGACGGGGACAGCCGCAGCACCCTGCTGCCCGGGTCGTAGCTGCGCAGGTGCGTGCCCATGTCGTCCTGCGAGGGCACGGTGCGCACGCCGTGCTGCTGTTGCAGGCGCCGAGCCAGCCAGTCGGACAGCAGACCGCCCTCAGCCTGCGCCTCGGCGGCCAGCTGCTCGGCGGCGCGGTCGATGGAGTCCAGGTAGTTCTGGTGCGAGAGAAAGAAGTCACGCACGCGCTCGAAGGCCATGGGCTGCACGGGTGCAAGGGGGGCCTGGCCGTTGTCCAGCCCCCCTTCTTCCCCCCTGCCATCGCCCAGGCGCACGGCGAGTGCCTCCAGCCGCTGCGTGGCTTCGAGGTGGCGCCGGTGCAGCGCCAGCAACGCACGGCCCACGGCCGGCATCTGCGAGGCGATCTCCCGCAGCTCCGGCAGCGCGACCGACTCGCCCCCGGGGTTGTCCGCCAGCGCCTCCTGCAGGCCCGCCACCATGCGCGCCTCTTCGTCTTCGGAGAACTGCTGCACGTCCACCCCGAGCGTGCGGCTGACCTTGAGCAACACCGCCACGGTGAGCGGCCGCTGGTTCTGTTCCAGCTGGTTCAGGTAGCTGGGCGACAGGCCCAGCGCCTGCGCCATGGCGATCTGCGACAGGCTACGCTCGGCGCGCAGCTTGCGCAGGCGCACGCCCATGAAGGTTTTCTTCAACGCGTCGCCCGCCACCCAGAAGAAAAATTCGCAGAATTTGCAAACTGGCTGTTTTTTCATTTTGCAAAGCTTCGCCTTTTCAGTGCTTTATCAATGCCTTCATTGTGCGTAGATTGCGAAGCATGACAACCCCCAGCGGCCCCCTCTACGCGTTCCAGGACATCGTCTTTCCCTGCCAGGCGAACCACCACGGCACGCTGTTCGCAGGCCATGCCCTGCAATCCATGGCCAAAGCGGCGTTCCTGGTGGGACGCAGCGTGGCCCAGCGGGATGTGGTGATGGCCAGCGTGACCGGCATCGACTTCGTGTCGCCCGTGCCGGTGGGCCATGTGCTCACGCTGCAAGCCCGCGTGAGCCGGGTCGGCCGCAGCTCGATGACCGTCTGCGTGACTGGCCTGGCGCAGGCCCTGGGCGGTCCGCAGGAGGAGGTGCTTCGGGGGGTGTTCGAAATGGTGGCGGTGGACGCCGCCGGGCGCCCCGCAACCATCCCCCGCTCCGATGCCGCCCTGCCCACCGCCCCCCTCCCCTTTGCAAAGGAAATCGCATGACCCTCGCGACCCCCAACGCGCCCCCGGGCGCCCGCGTCAAGAAATCCGTGGCGCTGTCCGGCGTCACGGCCGGCAACACGGCGCTGTGCTCCGTCGGGCGCACCGGCAACGACCTGCACTACCGCGGATACGACATCCTCGACATCGCCGAGGTCTGCGAGTTCGAGGAAATTGCCCACCTGCTGGTGCACTGCAAACTGCCGACCACCGCGGAACTGCGCGCCTACAAGGCCCGGCTCCGCGCGATGCGCGGGGTGCCGGCCAGCGTCAAGTCGGCGCTGGAGCAGATCCCCGCGCATGCCCACCCGATGGACGTGATGCGCACCGGCGTGTCGGCGCTGGGCTGCACCCTGCCCGAAAAGGACGAACACCCCACGCCCGGCGCGCGCGACATCGCCGACCGGCTGCTGGCATCGCTCGGCTCGATGCTGCTGTACTGGTACCACTGGTCCACCCAGGGCCGGCGCATCGACGTCGAAACCGATGACGACTCCATCGGCGCGCACTTCCTGCACCTGCTGCATGGCCGCAAGCCGCCGGCGAGCTGGGAGCGCGCCATGCACACCTCGCTCAACCTGTATGCCGAGCACGAGTTCAATGCCTCCACTTTCACTGCGCGCGTCATCGCCGGCACCGGCAGTGACCTGTATTCGTCGATCTCGGGCGCCATCGGCGCGCTGCGCGGTCCCAAGCACGGCGGCGCCAACGAGGTGGCCTTCGAGATCCAGAAGCGCTACGACAACCCCGACGAAGCCGAGGCCGACATCCGCCGCCGCGTCGAGGCCAAGGAGGTGGTGATCGGTTTTGGGCACCCGGTCTATACCGTGAGCGATCCGCGCAACGCGGTCATCAAGGGCGTGGCCAAAACCCTGTCCCAGGAGGCGGGATCGACCCGCATGTTCGACATCGCCGAACGGCTGGAGGCCGTGATGCGCGAGGCCAAGAACATGTTCCCCAACCTGGATTGGTTCAGCGCCGTGAGCTACCACATGATGGGCGTGCCCACGGCCATGTTCACGCCCCTGTTCGTCATCGCCCGCACCAGCGGCTGGGCCGCGCACGTGATCGAGCAGCGCATCGACAACAAGATCATCCGGCCCAGCGCGAACTACACGGGGCCCGAAGACCAGGCCTTCGTCGCGCTGGCGGACCGCACCTGAAGCCGCATTGGCGCATCCCACCTTTTCTTTTCACCACTACCCGACACCCCTGCCCCCCATGTCCGCGCCCATCAGCAACATCCGCCCCGAATACGACCAGGTCATCGTCGATATCGTCGACTACGCGCTCCGCTACGAGGTGACCTCGGACCTCGCGCTCACCACCGCCCGCCACATCCTCATCGACACCCTGGGCTGCGGGCTGGAGGCGCTGGAGTACCCCGCGGCGCGCAAGCTCATCGGTCCCATCGTCAAGGGCACGTCCGTACCCCACGGCGCCAAGGTGCCGGGCACCCCGTTTCAGCTCGACCCGGTGCAGGCCGCGTTCAACATCGGTGCTTTGATCCGCTGGCTCGACTTCAACGACACCTGGCTGGCCGCCGAATGGGGCCATCCGTCGGACAACCTGGGCGGCATCCTGGCCGTGGCCGACTGGCTCAGCCGCACCGCCGTGGCGGCGGGCAAGCCACCGCTGGTGATGCGCGACGTGCTCACCGCCATCGTCAAGGCCCACGAGATCCAGGGCGTGATCGCGCTGGAAAACGCCTTCAACCAGGTCGGGCTCGACCATGTGGTGCTGGTCAAGGTGGCATCGACCGCGGTCGTCTCCCAGTTGCTGGGCCTGTCGCGCGACGAGACGCTGGCCGCCGTGTCGCTGGCCTGGGTCGATGGACAAAGCCTGCGCACCTACCGCCACGCACCCAACGCAGGCAGCCGAAAGAGTTGGGCAGCGGGTGACGCCACCAGCCGTGCCGTGCGCCTGGCGCTGATCGCGCAGACCGGGGAGATGGGCTGCCCCTCGGCACTGACCGCCAAGACCTGGGGCTTCTACGACGTGTGCTTCAAGGGCCAGCCGTTCCGCTTCCAGCGCCCCTACGGCAGTTATGTGGCGGAGAACGTGCTGTTCAAGATCAGCTTTCCGGCCGAGTTCCACAGCCAGACCGCGGTCGAAGCCGCCATGGCTCTGCACCAGCAACTGCGCGACATAGGCAAGACCGTGGATGACGTGCAGCGCATCACCATCCGCACGCACGCGGCCTGCATCCGCATCATCGACAAGCAGGGCCCGCTGAACAACGAGGCGGACCGCGACCACTGCATCCAGTACATGGTGGCGGTGCCGCTGATTTTCGGCCGGCTCACCGCAGCCGACTATGAAGCCGGCGTGGCGGTCGATCCGCGCATCGACGCGCTGCGCGCCAGGATCCATTGCGTGGAAGACCCCCGCTACACCGCCGACTACCACGACCCGGAAAAGCGCAGCATCGCCAATGCGCTGACGGTGGTGTTCAACGACGGCAGCGCCCTGCCCGAAGTGGCGGTCGAATACCCCATCGGCCACCGGCGCCGGCGCGCCGAAGGCATTCCACTGCTGGAGGCCAAGTTCCGCCGCAACCTCGCGCGCAGCTTCCCCCCGAAGCAGCAGGACGCGATCCTGGCGGCCTCGCTCGATGCGCAGACGCTGGAGGCCCTGCCGGTGCACGAATACATCGACCTCTACGTGATCTGACGCCATGGCCCACACCCCACGCAAACACCTGCGCGCACTGGTGGAGGCCCGCCGCGGCGTGCTGGTGCCAGGCGCCTTCAATGCGCTGTCGGCCCGGGTCGTCGAAGACCTGGGCTTCGAAGCGCTCTACGTCACCGGTGCCGGTGTGACCAACATGTGGTTCGGCCTGCCGGACCAGGGCTTCATGGGCCTGCACGAGATCGCCGACCACACGGCGCGCATCCGCGACGCGGTCGCCCTGCCCCTGCTCGTCGATGCCGACACGGGCTTTGGCAACGCGCTCAACGTCCGGCACACCGTGCGCGTGCTGGAACGGGCCGGCGCCGACTGCATCCAGCTCGAAGACCAGGTCGCGCCCAAGCGCTGCGGGCACTTTGCCGGCAAGGAGGTGATCGCCTGCGAAGAGGCGGTCGGCAAAATCAAGGCGGCGGTGGATGCGCGCACCGATCCCGACCTGCTCATCATGGCGCGCACCGACGCGGCCGCAACGCTGGGCCTGGAGGCGGCCATCGAGCGTGCCGAACGCTTCGCGCAAGCCGGGGCCGATCTTCTGTTCATCGAGGCCGTCACCAAAGCCGAGGACATTCGCGCGCTGCCCGGACGCCTGGCCACGCCCCAACTCATGAACATGGTGATCGGCGGGCGCACGCCCATCGTCGGGGCAGAGGAACTGGGCCAGTTGGGCTACGGGATCGTGCTGTATGCCAATGCAGCGCTGCAGGGCGCGGTGGCCGGCATGCAGAAAGCGCTCACCGTGCTGCGCGAGACGAAGCGCCTCGGCGAAGACCCGGCCTTGGTGGCTCCCTTTGCAGAGCGCCAGCGCCTGGTGGGCAAGCCGGCGTGGGACGCCCTGGAGCAGCGCTATGTCTGATGCGGCCGGGTAGCCGAATCCCCCTCGTCCGCGCCGTGGGTATACGGTCCTTCGAAGCCGATGGTGCGCGCTATCCGATGAACGCAAGAAACGCATGGCCCTGCAAAGCCTGCACGAACACCGCCAGGACGACAGCGCCGTAGATCGCAGCCACGCCAACGACGCCGCGCTGGCCCAGCCGAAGGAGTGGGCCCAGCATCAGCGCCGCGAGCGGGATGGCGTGCATGGCGTGGGTGGCGAAGAAATGCGGCACGCGCAAGTCGCCGGCATGTCGCAGCCAGCCCATCCATGCCATCGCCCCGCTGGTGCCAGGCAGTGCACCGACACGGTGGCTTCCCATCACCGCCATGGTCCCGGCGGTGATCAGCGTGAGCCCGAAAGTCAACAGCAGTCCGGCGACCAGCGCGTGGCGCATGCTCGCGGACAGCGGCTGGGTGCCGGGATGGCGTGCAAGGCCCCATGCAATGGGCAGCACCATGGCCAGGAGCACCAGGGAACCTGCACCCATTGCGCTGTAAAGCGCCGCGTCAAAGGCCGTGGCGATGTTGAAATGCGAGCCCACGCCCCGCGCCGACTGCAGGGTGATGATGGCCTGCTCCATGGCGATGGCCAACAGGCCGGCAAAGATCGCCACCCGGAACACCCGCCGCTGTCGCCAAGCCGGGTCGATGAAGGCGGCAAAGCAGCCCAGACTCATGAGGTAGAGGGCAAAGCCGATCGCAAACTTGATCGGCTTCGTCCACAGCGTAAGCCCGTGCCATTCCCGGTCGTCCAGCAGACCGGCCAGCACCAGCACGGGCAGACCGGCCAGCAGCGCGCCACCGAGCCGGACCATTGGGCCATCCCAATCCGCGAGCGACGACCGCCAGGGTGGTCGCAGAGACGGGGTGAATTCAGTAGCGACAGCCATGGTGCTTGTATCGGACACGTCAGCCTGCCTCGGTCTGGCGCCGTGGGGCGGTGCTGCGCACGATCAAGTACAGGAGAAAGCCGGCCGGGCCGAACAGAAAGGTGGCCGCCAGGCAGGGCAGGACGAGCCAGAACCTGACCGATCGCCGGCGGGCATCCCGCACTTCCCACGCACCGATGGCCAGATCGAAAGCAAGGTAATGCAACCAACCCGCCAGCAGCACCGGCCTGGAAGCGAACAGGCGCGCTACGTCATCGAGCGAAGAAAAACCGCCCTGCGCTGCGGCGAAATGCGCCAGCATGAGCGCTGTATAGAGCGTGGCAAGCAGCGAAGGAATCACCCAGGCCGCCAGGCGGTTCGACCATCGGGGCATGACCGGGCTGGCCACCAGGACCATCCAGCCCAGCAGAGCCAGCCCGGAGGAGATTGAAAAAATGGAGTCCAGTGTCATGGCAGGTTTCGGATGGATTCGGTTAAAAGCATTAAATCTAGGCACTGTAAACATTAATTTTTACATCGTCTAGATAAACTCGGGTTTTTTTCACGCCTGACGTTTTTGGACAAGCAAGACATGCCCACCAGCAAGACACCCGCAGTTGCCACGGCGAAGCGACGCACCCGGCCCGCCCCGGCCCCGCTGCCAGCGCCGCGCGGCTATCACCACGGCGATCTGCGTGCCGCATTGCTCGATGCGGCCGCAGCCGAACTCGACGACAAGGGCATTGCGGGCTTTTCGCTGCGCGGCACGGCACGGCGCGCGGGAGTCAGCCACGCGGCGCCCGCACACCACTTCCCGAACACCGAAGCCCTGCTGTGCGCACTGGCGCATCAGGGCTTTGACCAGTTGTCGGAGGCGATGGAGCGCGAAATGGCGCAAGGCAAACCTGGTCCCCAAGCGCGATTGGCATCCTCTGGAAGGGCCTACGTCATGTTTGCGCGGGCCCATCCGCAGCTTTTCAGGCTGATGTTCTTCGGCCAGCGCCTTCCCCAGGAGCCGACGGAATGCGCACCCCAAGGCCCCGCCAACCCGCTGGCGCTGCTGCGGTCATGCATCGAGGCTGCGCTGGGGCCCGCAGCCTCGCCTGTCGAGGCGGCCACGGCAGTGGCTTCCAGTTGGGGCCTTGTCCACGGCCTTTCCTACCTGTTGATCGAAGGAACTGCAGGCTTCCTGCAGGCCTTTGCCGAAGAGGAGCGGCAGGCAATCATTGACCGCGCCATCGACCAACTGGCGTTGGCCATTGGGCCCACCCCGTAGCACCAAAGCGCGCGCTACTGCGACCGGGTAGCGCGCGCGCAGGGGCCTCAGGCCGCCTTCGAAGATTTTGGCAACACCATCTTGAACCGGATGACGCCGTCCGCCGTCGAGGCGGTCACCTCGCCCTGGTGCGCCTTGGCAATCTCCCGCACGATGAACAAGCCCAGGCCCAGGTGCCCCGACGAAGCCCCTGAAGGGCTGGCGTTGCGTCGCAAGGGGTCGAACAAGGTATCGAGCACTTCCGGGGCAATTGGATCGGACAGGTTCTCCGTGGTGATCTCCACCGCTGCCGCTTGCCCTACGACGATCACGGCGACTTCGCTGCCCTCCGGACTGTGCTGGGCTGCGTTCGATACCAGGTTGGAGACCGCCTGCCGCACACGCGACGGGTCGAAGTCGCCCCGGGCATCACCCGTGATCTGCCAGCGAATCCGGCGCTTGGGAAAAGCCTGCTGCAGCATCTCTAATTCTTCCTGGCAGGCCGCGCCCAAGTCGACCGCCTGGCGATGCAGCGGCGTGCCCACGCCCAGCGTGGCCTTGTTGTATTCCAGCAGTGAGTCGAGCAGCACATTCAGGTGACGGCCATTGCGCAGCAATGCGCCGACCAGATAGGTCGCCTGCTCAGGGTTCTGGCTCCCGACCCGCTCCAGCAATTGCGCGGTCAGCAGCATGGCGTTCAGGGGACCACGCAGGTCGTGGCCCAGCACGCCGAGAAAGATATGCCGCCACTTGGCGACCTCAGCCGCATGGAACGCCACCGACTCCGCGACCGCCTGGTCGATGGCTTCGTTGAAGCGCACCGTGTCGTCCATCGCGAAGGCGGTCGGCTGGCCGGATTCCATCCACAGGCGCAGCACGCAGGAGCGAATCACGCGGTACTCCGCCACCAGCTGCTCTATGTCCAGTCCGATGCGGGCCCGCAGCGTGCCATGGGACTGCGCGGCGGACTCCTCGGCAGGGGGCGCGGCATGCCCCAGGGATTTGTCGATGGACTGCTCCCGGCTTTGCGGCTGCTCCAGGTCCAGTGCGATGGCGTCCAGCACCAGCGGAAGGTGATTGCGCAAGACGCTTGCAGCCGAGCCCTGCAGCGCGGGGATGCGGGTCGCGTAGGCAAATGACTCGGCGAGGATTTCTTCCCGAGCGTGGCGAATGAACTGCGCAAGGCGCATGGCAATACTCCTATCGGCCTTAACGATAAGTAACGTGGTGGTTACCGAGACAAGATGAAGCCGAGCGCGGGGTGGGGTCGATGGGCACCGTGACTGCGCAGGCTTGCTCTGCGAACCGCCGATGATTTGAAATCCTGTTCGGTCCGCGCAGGCCAGCTTACGATGGCCGGCGGGGGGCTGCCGCAGGCGCCCTGCGGCCATTTCGATGTAGTCATTCTTGACCTCGTGCCGAACGAAATGCCCCCTCTGCCGCTGGCCTGCTCAAGTGGCGTTGCAGCAGTGGCGCAGCGCAGCGCGAGGGCATTCCGGATTTCGACAACGCCCTGACGCAACCCTTCGATGCCGACCGGATCATGGCCATCTTCCTGCCCTGTCCGGGGCGGTTGGGTGGTGTGGCGCACCGGGTACATTTGCCGTGGCGCCGGGCGGGAGAGGTGTCTGCTCCAGCCACGGGCTGGGCGGAAGGCCTGTGCGCACACTCCAAAAACCAATTCATAACAGGGTAAGAAATGATCAAGTCGTTGGCTACGGCCATCTTGGGCATCAGCATGTCCATGGCCCTTTGGGCCCAGGCGCCGGAATCGCAGCAGCGCCAGGAAAAACTCGCGGAGCAAGTCAAGGCACTGCACTGGATCGACCAGGGCCAGGGCGAAATCGGCAGCAACGCCACCATCAAGATCCCGAAGGGATACGCCTTTTTGGACGACAAGGACACGGCCAAACTGCTGCAGCTGTATGGCAATCCGCCCACCCCGAACCATTACCTGATCGCCCCGCGCTCGCTGGACTGGTTCGCGGTGTTCTCGTTCGACGACACCGGCTACATCAAGGACGACGAGAAGATCAATGCCCCCGAACTGCTGTCGTCCATCAAGGCGGCCGATGCAGAGGGCAACCAGCAGCGCAAGAAGCTGGGGATGGAGGCCCTGTACACCGAGGGCTGGCAGGTCGAGCCGCATTACGACGCGCAGAGCAAACGCCTGGAATGGGGCCTGCGCCTGCGCGATGAAAGCGGCCACCAGGCGATCAACTACACCTCGCGCATCCTGGGCCGCACCGGCGTGATGAGCGCCATCCTCGTGTCCGATCCCGAAAACCTCGCGAAGGACACCGAGCAGTTCAAGCAGGTGCTCACCGGATTCAACTACAACAGCGGCCAGACCTACGCCGAATTCAAGAACGGCGACAAGCTCGCCAAGATCGGCCTGGGTGCGCTGGTGCTGGGCGGCGCAGCGGCTGTGGCGTCCAAGAAGGGTCTGTGGACGGTCATCGGCGGTTTCATCGCCGCGTTCTGGAAGTTCCTGCTCGTCGGCGTGGCCGCTGTCTTCGGTGCCATCGGCAAATTGTTTGGCCGCGGCAAGAAGGAAGCCTGAGCACCGCGCCCGCTACGGCCCCCTCGCCGCCAACCTCTGACACCCCGTGTTCACGCTGCTGGGCCCCGAAGCGCAGGTGATGCTCGCCATCTGCGCCTTCTACGCGTATGACGCCTGCGTGCCGCTGGCCGCAGATGCCGGCTTGCTGCGCCGGGGCCGGCGGGTTTGGCACGGGCTGCTGGCGACGCAGGGTTTCGAGGTCCGCTGGGCCTACCTGGCCTGGCCTGCCTTGCTGCTGCCGCACCAGCCCGTCTACACCCTGCGGTGGGACGCGGAGCGTGTCCACCTGCCGGGCGATGCGCGGGCGATCGAGGGCCTGCGCCAGCACGCCAAGGGTTTCGCTGGCTTCGCGTGGCCGCTGTATGGCCTCGGGGCCACCTTGTTCATGCTGCTGCCTGCGGCGCTGTTCCTCTGGCCGAGCGAGGCCGCGCAACTGGGCTGCCTCGCGCTGATCTACGGGTTTGCGTTCTGGATCGCGCTGCTGGCCCTGCGGCAGGGGCGGCGCGGCCATACGCCACGGCACACCGCGCGCTCGGTGGCGGTGCAGGCCATCCTGTGCCCGCCGTTTGCGCTCAACGCCGTGCGCAAGCTGTCGGCAGCCTATTCGCCCCCTTGCGATTGGCTTCAGGCGGCCCATGCCGTGCTGGAGCCGGGTGCGTGGCGCGACCTCGCGGAGCGCGCGCAAGCCGTCGTCGAAGCGGGCATGGACCAGGCGCAGGCCGAGGACAACCCCCAGACGCTGCAGCGCCTCAGCGCAGCCCTTGGCCGGCTGCAAGCCAGCAGCGGGGCCAGTGCGGATGGGCATGTGCCGTAGCCCCCAAAACCAGCATCTCCACACACTGTGAGACCATCGAAACACGCAGCCTGCGCGCTGACCTTGGGCTGCGCTTCGGACGTTTTTTTTGGCGGAGATCGAACCATGCATCGGGTGACACTGAGTCCTCGCGTTTTCACCATCCCCCAGTTTTTGACGCCCGCCGAGTGCGGTCAACTCATCCAGCTGGCTGAGGACACGGGTTTCATCGCGGCGGAAGTGCGCACCCACGGTGGACCCCGACCCCTGCCCCAGGTGCGAAACAACCAGCGCACGATGGTGGAACGCCCGGACTGGGTGGCGCTGCTGTGGCACAGGCTGTCGCAGGTGGAACTGCCGGAGATCGAGGGTGCCCGTGCTGTGGGCCTGCCCAAGGATCTGCGCTTCTACCAATACACGCCCGGCCAGCGGTTCAAGATGCACAAGGACGGCCCATGGCATGAAGGCGGCCTGACCAGCGCACTCACGTTCCTGGTCTACCTGAACGAGGGATTCGAGGGAGGCGCCACCGACTTCAAGACCTTCCAGGTGCAACCCAGGCAAGGCACGGCCATCTTGTTCATCCACGACACCTGGCACGAAGGCGGCGCGCTCGTGGAAGGCACCAAGTACGTGCTGCGTTCGGATGTGCTGTACGCCAAGGGCTAGGCCATCTTCTGAACCGCTTGGATGCCCTGCATGAAAGAGGCAGGCTTCAACCCCCGCGCTCTGCCGCAGCCGCCAGCGTTTGCCGGATGCCCTGCGCATAAGGCGTCTTGTGGATCGGTCCCAGCAGTTCCTGCAGGGCCGAGTCGTCCATGAGCACCGGGTCGGTGAGCAGGTAGTGCATCTCCACCATCTCGCGCATGAACGGGTTGAACAGGCCGATCAGGCGCAGCATGGTCTTGCCCACCACCCTGCGCTTGAGCGCCCTGCCGGTCTGGCGCTCCATTTCGGACACCATTTCACGCTGCGTCGTCACGCCGGCTCCGCCCAGGTTCCAGATCTTGCCGAATGCCGCGGCGGTGTTCGCCAGCTGGACGATCACCGGGCCCACATCCGGCACGTAAACGAACTCGTGCGGGAGGTCGATGGGCCCCACCATGTCGGCGGTGCCGCCCTGCACGGCGGCCTGCGCAGCCCCATGCAGCAGGCTGGCCTGCACGCCGGGGCCATAGAAATCCGGCAGGCGCAGCACCGTGGCGCGGATACGGCCCTCGGCATGGGCTTGCATCACCAGGTCTTCCTGTGCCTTGCGCATTCGGCCCTTGAACGTGTGCGGCGCCCGGGGGTGGTCTTCGCGCACCGGCTGTGTCCGCGGGCGGCCGTACGGATACACCGTGCCGATGAGAACGATGTTCCGGACGCCGGCCGCGATGGCGCCCGCCAGCGTCTTGCGCATCACGTCCGGGTGCAGCCCGAACTGCCAGTAGTTCACACCCACCATGTAGACCAGCGTCTCCACGCCCGACGCGGCCGCTTGCACCGAAGCCGGGTCGTCGGGATTCCAGGTCACGATGTCGGCCAGCGGATCGGCGCCGAAAGCCTGGCTCAGGCTGGATCGGGTCCGGCCGACGACGCGATAGGGCTGGCCTTTGGCGCGAAGCGCAGCGGCGATGCTTTGTCCAATGGCGCCTGCGGCGCCGAAGAGTGCGATGGGGGGCATGGTGATGTCCTGCTGAATCTGGACCGCCGGTACTTCAGCGGTGCGAGCCTGCAGTTTGCGATCGGAGTGGGTCAAAGAAAATTGCCTAAAATCGCATCCCCACTATTCATAAATGCATACCATGGCCGATCCCGAACCGAGTTGGGAGTGGTACCGGACCTTCCTGCAGGTGCTGAAAACCGGTTCGCTGTCAGCGGCCGCGCGGGCGATGGGCTTGACGCAGCCCACCGTCGGCCGCCATGTCGACAGCCTGGAAAACGCCCTGGCATTGAAGCTGTTCACGCGCTCGTTCGATGGGTTCAAGCCCACTGAAGCCGCGTTGGAACTGCAACCCTATGCGGCCGGCCTGGCGTCCACCGCGGCGGCGCTGCGCCGCGTGGCCAGCAGCCATGGATCCGGCGTTCGCGGCACGGTGCGCCTCACGGCCAGCGAGATCGTCGGGGTAGAGGTGCTGCCCCCGATCCTGTCGGCCCTGCGCAGCGCGCACCCGCAACTGACCATCGAGCTGGTGCTGTCGAATGCGGCGGACGACCTCCTGCACCGGGAGGCCGACATTGCCGTGCGCATGTTCCAGCCCACGCAGGAGGCCCTGGTGGCCAGGCGCATCGGCGCTGTGGAACTGGGGATGTATGCGCACAAGCGCTACCTGGCGGCCCACGGGGTGCCGAAGTCGATGGACGACCTGGCCGGCCACGCGATGATCGGGTTCGACCACGAGACGCCTTTTCTGCGCAGGATGCAGGCGCAATTCCCGGTGTTCGCTCGCCCCGGGCTCGCGTTTCGGGCAGACAGCGATCTGGCGCAACTGGCAGCGATCCGGGCAGGCTTCGGCATCGGTGCTTGCCAAGTCGGGTTGGGGGCCCGGGACAAGTCGCTGGTGCGCGTGCTGCAGCCGGTGTTTTCGCCTGCGCTGGACACCTGGATCGCCATGCATGAGGACCTGCGCGAGAGCCCGCGCTGCGCTGCCACCTTCGCCGCGTTGGCTGCGGGCCTCACGCGCTACATCCAGAGCGGCGGCTGAAGCGGCCCGCCCACGAAGGGCGCTGCGGGCCATACGAGCAGAGGCATGGGCCTTCTATCGGGCATCAATCCGGCGCTTTGTACACCAGCACCTTCAGGGCCCGCTCCGCCTGCACGTCCGCGAACACCGCAGGATTGGCCAACCGCTCCACGAACGCCAAGTCCGGCGCCAGCGCCTGCATCTGCCCTTGCAGAAAATCCAGGCCCAGCTCCGGCGCATTCAGGCACAGCAGCGCGTGCCCGCCCGGCGCCAGCAGGTCCGGCAGCCGCCGCATGAGCCGCGCGTAGTCCTTGGTGGCGACGAAGCTGCCCTTCTGGTAGCTGGGCGGGTCCATGATCGCCAGGCCGTAGGGGCCGCCGCGCGTGATCTTGCCCCAGGTACTGAAGATGTCATGGGCCAGAAAGCCTGCGCCCGTGGTCAGTCCATTGAGCTGGTGGTTCTGCTGCCCGATGGCGATGGCGCCGTGACTCATGTCCACGTTCACCACCTGCCGGGCGCCCGCCTGCAGTGCCACCACCGAAAACGCGCAGGTGTAGGCGAACAGGTTCAGCACCTTGGCACCGCGCGGTTCGCGTGCCTGGTGCGCTGCGACGCATTGCCGAACCCAGCGCCGGCCTTCCGCCATGTCCAGGAACAGGCCGTGGTTCTGCCCCTTGAGCACGTGCACGCGAAAGCGCGCGCCCTGCTCCGTGACCACATGCGGGTCCGGCACGGCGCCTGCCATCAGCCTGGTTTCTGCGCGGCCCTGCAAGCGCAGTGGCTCGTGGCGGCACTGGAACACCCAGTTCAGCGGCTCGCCCGGCGCGATCTGCGCCCATCGGCCTTGCAATGCGGCACCGATGGTGGCGAGGTCTTCTTCGGCCACGGGCAGAAAACTGGTGAGCACGAAGACCGGCGGGTAGGCGTCCAGCGCCCAATGTTCGCAGCCGGGAAACCGGCCGCCGCGTCCGTGGAAGATGCGCTGGGCGTCCGTGGGGAGGGCCATCGTGGCGATGGCGTCAAGCAAGGGTTGCATGGTGCGATTGTGGCAAAGAAACCAGGGCGAAAAGCCCTCCGCCGCTTGCCGATCCGAACCCACCAGCTACCAATTCCATAGCAACCGCCATCCCTGGCTTGCCCACCCATCGCGTTCGAGGGCCGGTGCGCCAACGAACTGCCGCCACTCCGAAGCGCAGGGCCGCCTGCTCACGCTTTCACCCTGGCCATCCCTTGCCCGGCCCGCCCCGCGAGCGCATCGGATCAGTCCACCGACGCGCCGGATTGCTTCACGGCCTTGCCCCACTCCACGATTTCGCGGGCGACGAACTGGTCCATGGCCTCGGGCGTGCTGGGCGACGGCTCGGAGCCACGGTCGCGGATGAACTTCTGCATCTCGGCGCTGGAGAGGATGTCCACCACCTCGTGGTTCAAGCGGTCCACGATGGCACGCGGCGTGCCCTTGGGTGCCATCAGGCCCAGCCAGCCCACGGCTTCGAAGCCCTTGAACTCCGGCAGGCCGATTTCGGCAATCGCCGGCACGTTCGGCAACTGGCTGGAGCGCGTGGCAGAGGTGACACCCAGCGCAACGGCCTTGCCCGCCTGGATGTTGGCCAGGCCCGCCGTCACCGAATCCACCATCAAGGGCACCTGCCCGCCGATGAAATCGGCCTGCGCCGGCCCGCTGCCCTTGTAGGGAATGTGTTCGATCTCGATCCTGGCACGCGCCTTGACCATCTCCCCGCTCAGGTGCTGCGTACCGCCGATGCCCGCGCTGGCATAGCTCAGCTTGCCCGGCTCGGCCCGGGCTTTGTCCACCAAGTCTTTCATGGTCTTGATGCCGGACTGGGGGTGCGCCAGGAACACCAGCGGCACCTTGGCGACGAGGCTGATGCCCTGCAGATCCTTGCGCGGATCGAAGTTGACCTTGCGGTACAGCGTCTGGTTCACCGCCATCGCGCTGCCGGCCATCACCAGCGTGTAGCCGTCCGCCTTGGCGCGCACCACCTGCTCGGTGCCGATGTTGCTGCCCGCGCCGGCCTTGTTGTCCACCACCAGCGGCTGCCCCAGGCGGGTGCCCAGCTTCTCGGCCAGCGCCCGGGCGAAGATGTCGGTGGCCTGGCCGGGCGGAAAGGGAACGACCAGGGTGATGGGCTTTTCGGGCCAGGCCGCCATGGCGGCACTGGACAGCGCCAGCAGAACGGCCGACGCGCAGAATTTCAATCGCATGGGGAAATGTCTCCTGTGGTGGATTCGAGTCCATCGCAGCGCGTGGCGGCAAGTGCATTGTTGCGCCTGGCCCGAACTTCGACCCATGATAGGCCGCCGCTGGCGTCCCCTCGGCGCCCACGCCCCGTCCAATCGCGACCTTCCGGCCCATGAAAAAAGGCAGCCGAAGCTGCCTTGCGTGATGAGGGCGCCGCACAGTGGCGCCGGACTCACTTCTTTTGCGGCGGCACGTCCGTGCAGGAGCCATGGGCGATCTCCGCCGCCATGCCGATGCTCTCGCCCAGCGTGGGGTGCGGGTGGATCGTCTTGCCGATGTCCACCGCGTCGGCGCCCATCTCGATCGCCAGGGCGATCTCGCCGATCATGTCGCCCGCATGCGTGCCGACCATGCCGCCGCCCAGGATGCGGCCGTGGCCATGGGCCTCGGGCGAATCGTCGAACAGCAGCTTGGTCACGCCTTCGTCGCGGCCGTTGGCGATGGCACGGCCAGAGGCCGTCCAGGGGAACAGGCCCTTCTTGACCTTGATGCCTTGCGCCTTGGCCTGGTCTTCCGTGAGGCCCACCCAGGCCACTTCGGGGTCGGTATAGGCCACGCTCGGGATCACGCGGGCGTTGAAGGCGGCGGCGGCCAGCTCTTTGTTGCCCTGCAGTTCGCCGGCGATGACTTCCGCCGCCACGTGCGCCTCGTGCACGGCCTTGTGCGCCAGCATGGGCTGGCCCACGATGTCGCCGATGGCGAAGATGTGCGGCACGTTGGTGCGCATCTGGATGTCCACGTCGATGAAGCCGCGGTCGGTGACGGCCACGCCGGCCTTGTCGGCGCCGATCTTCTTGCCGTTGGGCGTGCGGCCCACGGCCTGCAGCACCAGGTCGTACACCTGGGGTTCCGGCGCGGTGCCGCCCTCTTGCGCCGCGGCGAAGGTCACCTTGATGCCCTCGGGCGTGGCTTCGGCGCCCACCGTCTTGGTGTTGAGCATGATGTTGTCGAAGCGCTTGGCGTTCATCTTCTGCCAGATCTTGACGAGGTCGCGGTCGGCGCCCTGCATCAGGCCGTCCATCATCTCGACCACATCCAGGCGCGCGCCGAGCGTGCTGTACACGGTGCCCATTTCCAGGCCGATGATGCCGCCGCCCAGGATGAGCATGCGCTTCGGAACCGCCTTGAGTTCCAGCGCGCCGGTGGAGTCCACCACGCGCGGGTCCTTGGGCATGAACGGCAGGTGCACGGCCTGCGAGCCGGCGGCGATGACGGCGTTCTTGAAGGCGATGACCTTCTTGCTGCCCGTCTTCTCCTGGCCCGTGGCGCCCGTGGTCTCTTCCACTTCGAGGTGGTTCGCACCCACGAACTGGCCCACGCCGCGCACGGTGGTCACCTTACGCATCTTGGCCATGGCCGCGAGGCCGCCCGTCAGCTTGCCGATGACCTTTTCCTTGTGGCCGCGCAGCGTGTCGATGTCCACCTTGGGCGCACCGAAATCGATGCCCGCCGCCTTCAGGTGGCTGACCTCGTCGATCACCGCCGCCACGTGCAGCAGCGCCTTCGACGGGATGCAGCCCACGTTGAGGCAGACACCGCCCAGGGTGGCGTAGCGCTCGACCACGATCACCTTGAGGCCCAGGTCGGCCGCACGGAACGCGGCGCTGTAGCCGCCGGGGCCACCGCCCAGCACGAGCACGTCGCAATCCAGGTCGACCGTGCCGCCGTAGCTGGCCGCCGGAGCGATTGCTACGCTTTTTGTAGCAGCATGCCCTAGTGTTGATTGTGCTGGAGCCTGTTTTGGCTCGGAAGCTGCCGCAGGCGCCGCTGCAGGTGCGGGCGCCGCGGCCGGCGCGCTGGCGGCGTCGGACGCCTCCAGCGTGAGCAGCACGGAGCCTTCCGCGACCTTGTCGCCGATCTTGACCTTGAGCTCCTTCACCACGCCGGCATGGCTCGACGGGATTTCCATCGATGCCTTGTCGGATTCCACGGTGATGAGGCTCTGCTCGGCCTGGATGGTGTCGCCGGGCTTCACCAGCACTTCGATCACGCCCACTTCGGCGAAGTCGCCGATGTCGGGCACCTTGATGTCGATCACTGCCATAGGGGATGCTCCTTTACAGCAGGATGCGGCGGTAGTCCGCCAGCACTTGGCCGAGGTAGGCGTTGAAGCGCGCGGCGCTGGCGCCGTCGATCACGCGGTGGTCGTACGACAGCGACAGCGGCAGCACCAGGCGCGGCACGAAGGCCTTGCCGTCCCACACCGGCTTCATCTGGCCCTTGGAGAGGCCGAGGATGGCCACTTCGGGTGCGTTGATGATGGGCGTGAAGTGCGTGCCGCCGATGCCGCCCAGCGAGCTGATCGACATGCAGCCACCCTGCATGTCGGCCGCGCCGAGTTTGCCGTCGCGGGCCTTCTTGGCCAGTTCGCCCATTTCCTGGCTGATCTGGAGGATGCCCTTCTTGTCGGCATCCTTCAGCACCGGCACCACGAGGCCGTTGGGCGTGTCCGCCGCGAAGCCGACGTGGTAGTACTGCTTGTAGACGAGCGTGTCGCCGTCCAGGCTGGTGTTGAACTCGGGGAATTTCTTGAGCGCGGCCACCACGGCCTTGATGACGAAGGCGAGCATGGTCACCTTCACGCCGGACTTCTCGTTCTCCTTGTTGGTGGAGACGCGGAAGGCTTCCAGCTCGGTGATGTCGGCCTCGTCGTTGTTGGTGACGTGGGGAATCATCACCCAGTTGCGGTGCAGGTTGGCGCCGCTGATCTTCTTGATGCGCGACAGGTCCTTGCGCTCCACCGTGCCGAACTTGGCGAAGTCCACCTTCGGCCAGGGCAGCAGGTCCAGCCCGGCACCGGAGCCGCCACCACCGGCCGGGGCCTTGGCGGCCTGGGCCTTGGTCTGGGTGGCGCCGCTCATCACCTGCTTGGTGAAGGCCTGCACGTCATCCTGCGTGATGCGGCCCTTGGGGCCGGAACCCTTGAGCTCTTCGAGCGGCACGCCGAGTTCGCGGGCGAACTTGCGCACCGAGGGGCTGGCGTGCGGCAGGCCGACGGGCGCGGCGCCCGGGGCGTGCGGCGCGGGCGCTGCAGCC
>NZ_BAAJYT010000053.1:0-20775 GCF_057541515.1 Acidovorax sp. KNOB132 | reverse complement strand
GGCGGCTGGCGGCAGGGGGGATTGGGCGAGGGTGACGAGTTGGGCGCGGGGGGCCGTGGCGCTGCGCGCGAAGGTTTGAGGCGAAGGGGCTGCTGGCGCTGATGGGTAGGTGCTCGCCGCTGTCCCAAAAACAGTCGGAGGGTGGCGGTTTATTTTTGATCGCCGTAGCTATCTCCGTATCCGGCAAACAATTGCTACCACGACAGCGACCAGCTGGGAGCTAGCAGCCACGGCTTCTGATCAGCTGGTTTAGGCTGGTTGCTGCCGCTCAACACGCATTCATTGAGCGACTGCTGCGATCGAGAGCAGACATTAAAGAACATCACTGGGCGTGCTTCTGCATTGCAAACCCAGACTTTCAACCTCAGCTTCCAACTTCGATGAAATCTGCGCTTTCCGTGAACGCCGCGCTTGATGGACTGGCGACCTTGGTGGGCCAGAACATCGCCTTGGTGGGCATCCTGTGCTTCGAGTTCGAGCGGACGGCCCTGGACCATTTGCCAAAGTCAGAGCGCCGCAATGCTGAAGACGATGGGCCGCTCGAGCCATCGAGCGTGTGGCTAAGCCTCGGGTCAGGCTCCCTTGAGTTCAACGAAGAGCAGCTTCGGCGATGGCACGGAAAGCGTGTCACGGTACTTGGCACCTTGCTAGGTCCCGATGAAAAGCTCGGAGGGTGTGGCCATTTCTCAGCGTTTCCCGCCGAGATATTGGCACGCTCCATCGAGCGGCTTTAGCCGGCCAAGAGCGGGCGTGACGCCAAGATGAAAGCAGTCGCTCAAGTCTTACCTGGGACTTGGCTGCGGCGCGGCACGCTCAATAGAAAAGTACCGGCGAATCGAGTCAATGAATGTCGTCGACTTCGGTTCTCCGTAGAGAGACGGATATGCCTCGCTACCTACAAGTGCCCCGACGATTGCTGCGGCCAAGCCCGCGCCGAGACCAGCCTGCATTGGTGTTGCGTTGACTGGAGTGTTCTGAATCGCAAGTGAGGACGCCACTTGGCCGGAATCGGTGGAGAGCTTGGATGCCTTCGCAAAACGCGCTGTCTCAATTTCCGCGACTGTCCTGCCCTTGATAGTGCCAGCGGTTTGGTACATGTAGATTCTGGGTGATTCTGCCCCGCTACGCGGTAGCCAGATGCCACCGTTGACCAGAACGATGTCTTTCCCTATCTGCCAGTACACAGACGGCAAGTCCCCCAAGAAAAAGTAGCCCTGTGAGTTTTCGCGTTCGACGTGATAGACCCCGGCAAGCACGCAAACTTCGGCGTCCTTTCCGAACGCACCAGCAATGTTCGCACGTGTTGGACGGCAATGTCAGCGACTTGCATGCAGTTGCTGGTGCCTTTAAGTCTGCAAGTTGAGTAGGACCGGTGGCACAACCTGTCACAAGCGTCATGACGCCAACCAGCGATGCTAGAAGTTTCTTCATTCGGTTATTTGTGGATAGTGAATTGACTCTGGAGACGTAGCGTACTTCAGCTTATCGCTCGTATTGAAATCTGATTGACTGCTTTGCAAATAGAGCACGAGATTCCGCTTCGGGCTGGTAGGAGCCCTTCGCACGTTTAGCGCGAACAGGTACTATCGGCCAGAAGCCGACATCCCAGTAGGTGGCTAAATATGGTTAGAAGTGGTCACTTGGCCATGGAACCACGCTTGGCCTGACAGGGTGTGAGGCTCTTTTTGGTGGAGGGGGGTAGTAATGGCAAAAGTGCTTAGAGACAGAGAGGGGCCTGTTCTGGGAATCGCGTCTAGTAGAGAAATGTACGAAAAGCTGAAATTCGACTCGACTCGGCTTCAACATGAATGGCATTGCTACGACGCATTTAATTTCTTAGTGACTGCGTGGCATCTTTTTGAAGATTGGCCAAAAAGTGATGACCCTCGAGCACCATGTCGAATGAAGCGACAGAAGAGGCTTTGGAGGCTTCGGCCGACGAAAGGCGCAATGCTGTCTTAGGTGAGGTCTACTATCGGCCAGCAGTAGCAGGCGGTCCTCAAAAAGTTTCGGTCAAGGCCGACTTCACGTAACATGCTGGAATGTCCAATAACTTCTGGTGGCTCTAAATGCTTGATAGGTTTTCTGGCAAACGTGGGCAACAACTTCTCATCGAAGCGCTATGTGCGCAGAAGCTGATTGCAGGAAATCTAGAGCTAGCGGCTCAAGTGGCTGATATTATTAATTTAGAGCTTGTGGAGGCCGACCGGGAATTAATTTCACAAGGTGCAGACGATAACGACGTTTATTTCATTTTAAGTGGTGCGTTCAAAATAATTGTAAATAAACGGCTTATCGCGCGTAGGTTTCCAGGCGACCATGTCGGTGAAATGGCGGCAATTGAGCCGGCACAACCTCGCGCTGCTAGCGTAATTGCAACGGAGAAAAGCATGGTAGCGCGCATCTCAGAGCAAGCATTCTACGATGTTTGCTTGAAATTTCCCGACATTTACCGCTGTATCGCAAGAGAACTTGTGAGGCGCCTCCACCAACGAAATGCGCATGTAACAGCTTATAGGGAAAAGATTAAGCTATTCGTCATTTCCTCCGTTGAGTCATTAGGGGTAGCACGCGCAATCCAGAATGCATTTGGGCATGATGCTTTTATAACAACCGTGTGGACAGATGGGGTTTTCAAAGCTACTAGCTACCCCTTGCAAAGTTTGATGGATGCAGTTGACGATTCTGACTTTGCGGTTGCAATCGCTCATGCGGATGATGCTGCCGAATATAGGGGGCAGCAATGGCCAGTTCCGCGTGACAACGTCGTCTTCGAGTTGGGATTATTTATGGGGAGATTAGGTAAGGAGCGGGCAATATTAATGGAGCCGCGAGAGCGTGACATTCGGCTGCCAAGCGATCTAACGGGCATCACAACCATCACTTATCGTTACGAAAAGGGCCATGACACTGCCGCGCTCATGGCACCCGCATGCAACCAGCTGCGTGATCACATCATTCGACTTGGCCCTAATAATTGAGCATCATGGCACTAAAAGACGATTTGACAAAATGGGTTGGAGAAACTTTTAGCACTCAATGGGAGGTGCAAAAAACGACCGTTGTGCCGAATCCCGAAGACCTACGCCTAAACTCCAATCATGCAAAAGACTTGGAAACAGCTACTGTCTTATATGCTGATCTGGACGGCTCTACAAATATGGTCAACACAAAAAAATGGGAATTCAGCGCGGAAATTTACAAGGCATTTCTAAAATGCGCTTCTGACATTATTCGCGAACAAGGCGGCAATATAACTGCATACGATGGCGACCGTGTAATGGCGGTTTTTACGGGCAACAGCAAGAATACGTCCGCTGCACGAGCTGCGTTAAAAATCAACTATGCCTGCAAGAAAATTATTCAGCCGGCGTTAAATAAGCAATACTCAACCGACTTCATTTTAAATCACGTTGTTGGAGTTGATACTAGCCAACTCAGAGCAGCGCGAATTGGCGTAAAAGGCGACAACGACCTTGTTTGGATCGGGCGCGCGGCGAACTACGCTGCGAAGCTAACTGACTGGGCTGGACAACCAACCCGAATTACTGCCGATGTCTATGACATGCTTGCATCTGATCTCAAACATACAAATGGCCAAAGCATGTGGATTGAGGAGTGGTGGTCAGATATGAATTTGAGAACTTACAGCTCATCTTGGTGGTGGGTAGTTTGAAGAAATATTTAAAACTGTTAGCGCCGATCCTAATTACAGGAGCGAAGAATTAGCTAAAGTATGAATTCGAGATACTTCGGGCGGCGTGACTGGTAAATGTCCGCTTTGGGCTCAGAGGTGCCGTTCAGAAGCGACACCCGGAAGCTATCTTTGACTTGCTGCACGCTGCTGTTGGAAATCTCGGTGCCTGCCGACTTGCGAGCTATAATTTGCCGAGTTGACGCGTGCCGGGTTCACGGAGTTTTATACCTGAATTTTTTAAACAGGTCGCCCTTGCAAACCTAAGCTGCAAGCCACTGCCAGGAGAAATCAGTGTCCAGAATATCCCGCACAGCCCAGTTTATTCCACGGGTTTTGCGGGATACATCACGTTGGGTGTCATCGATAACGTACTCAGCGGAGCAATACAACTGAATTAACCTAATAAACATTAACACAGAAGAAATCTGGTTCAATAATTTGAAAAGAATAGATTAATGGATAAATTAAGAACTGCTTTGCTACCTTTTGTTGGAGAGAACTCGCTCGAAAGCCTAAAGAAATCAGCCTTGATTGTCGATAAGGTTGCTCTCGCATTCTTAACCAGCATTCCCCGTGCTCGGCGAGCACGCTTTCCCCTTTCAAGGGCATATTACGACGAAGAGCAAATTAACAGAGTTTCAACCCAACTCAACTGGCTTTTCGATAACGGGTTCCTTGAGTCGCCGAAGGAGGATCCATTTCCAACAGGTTGGGAAATGGAAGGCTTTAATAAAGATCTTCCAGTATGGGTTATTAGAACCACTACGAGTACACGCTACTTTCAGCCCGGCAATACTCCTGCTGAAAGTGATATATCACAAGCCACAAGTAGCGAATTAATTATCGAGGCCACACCCGAGCTAGCGATCTCCGGTATTCGAAACCCTCTTCATGACGTTCCAATCGTTCTAAGTAGCAATTCACTACAGCGACATCAAACCAAAAATATCCCTAACAACGGTCGAAGCCTTATTCTTGATCTAGTGCTTTCCGGCATTCCACAACCAACATCCGAAACACCTTGGGAAGCAATAATTGATTGGCGAAACGATGAGGAGGCAAAAATAAAATTTAGGCGCCTCAAAAATTGGATGAACAAGGTGTCTGAACGAAAAGACCTGAATATTAATCACCTACAGGATGAAGTTTCCCATCTCCTAGACGAATATCAACAATACATGAAGATTCAAGATGCCAAGTTCTCGTCGGGGGCATTAAGAACAATTGTGACGACTGCAGCAGAAGTTTTTGAGTCTCTGATGAAGCTTAAATTTAAGTCCCTCGCAGAAATGCCATTCAAGATCAATGATGCTCACATAGCTATGCAAGAAGCGGAACTGAAAGCACCCGGCAGAGATCTTGCCTATATCGTAGACGCACAGAAAAAAATTTAAGCAGTGACGCGTAACCCATTATTCCACCGGACCTGCGCGAAAAGCCTCGCAGGCGGGTGAATTCAGACGTTGAGCGTCCGCTTTCATTTGCGGTGACCGGCTGCTCCTGGCCGATAGTACTCATTCGGCGGAAAAGCTCGGATGACAGAAAACGCCGCACAGCCGACACCCACACATCAAAGCTGAAAAGCGGTATTGGGCCCAACCCCTCTTATTACTAGAGACCGCTCCCCCCGCGTGAATCCCATTTCAACGCACGCGCAAATGCTCCGCCAAGTGGCCCAGCAAGCTATCCACCTTGGGCAGCAGCCGTTTGCTGCGCGGCCAGACGATGTGCAGCGGTAATCCCTCCAGATCGTAGTCCGGCAGGATCGGCACCAACTGCCCCGCACGCAGCGCGTCCCCCGCCAGCCAGGTCGCCAGTTGCGCGACCCCCAGGCCCGCCACCACGGCGTTGAGCTGTGCCTCTCCATCGCCCACGACGATGCGGCTGTCCACCGCGCGCCGCTCGGTCGGGCCGGCTCCCTGGGAAATGAGCCAGGGGCTGGCCGTTCCGTCCGCGCGGCCGTAGGTGATCGCGTCGTGCGAGGACAGCAGGTCTTCCAGCGTGGCGGGCACGCCCTTGCGCTCCAGATAGGCGGGTGAGGCGCAGAAGATCAGGCGCTCCTTGCCGAGGAACCGGTGCCCCAGGTTGGCGGGCCAGGTGTCGGCGCCGCCGATGCGCACGGCGACGTCGATGCCGTCATCCACCACGTCCACGAAGCGGTCGGTGAACGAGACGTGCAATTGCACCGCGGGGTGATCCGCCGCGAAGGCCATGAGCCAGGCCATGACCTGGCGGCGGCCGAAGGTGGCGGGTACGTCCACGCGCAGGCGGCCGGATGGCTCGGCGGTGTCGGATGCCAGCACGCGTTCGGCCGATTCGATGTCTTCCAGCACGCGCAGGCAAACCCGGTGGAAGGCGGTGCCGGCGTCCGTCAACTGCAGCTTGCGGGTGGTGCGCTCGAACAGCCGGGTGCTCAGCCGCGCCTCCAGCCGTGCGATGGATTTTCCGACGGCGGAACCGGTGAGGTTCAGCCGCTCTGCCGCGGCCGCGAAGCTGCCGGCGGCGGCGACGGCGACAAACACGTCGATGCCTTTGAGGCGTTCCGAGCTGTTCACGATGGCGGGGCCCTCCAGGGAGTCGATTGCAGAATTTTTCTCCATTGAATCAGGAAAAAGCATCCAACAGAAGAAACGCTGGATTGAATAAGCTGACGGATCAGCCTAAAGAAGGCTTTGACCATCCCCATTCCCATCCGTATGCCCACGCTCGCCACAGAACCCATCACCACCGAACCCACCGGCACGAAAGCCGGGGCATCGTCCATCGTCGTGCTGGCGGTGTCCGCGTTCGTGATCGTGACCACCGAATTCCTGATGGTGGGGTTGCTGCCGGCATTGGCCCGGGATCTGGGTGTGTCCGTTTCCACGGCCGGCCAGTTGGTGACGCTCTTCGCCGTGGTGGTGATGCTGTGCGGGCCGGTGCTGACGGCGTGGCTGGGCCACATCGAGCGCAAGCGCCTGTTCGTGGCGGTGCTGGTGCTTTTTGCCGTGTCGAATGCCGTCGCGGCGATGGCGCCCAATCTCTGGGTTTTGGCGATCGCGCGCATCGTGCCGGCCCTGGCCTTGCCCGTGTTCTGGGGCACGGCCAGCGAGACCGCCGCGCAACTGGCCGGGCCGCAGCGGGCGGGGAGGGCGGTGTCGACGGTCTACCTGGGCATCTCGGGCGCCATGCTGTTCGGCATTCCGCTGGGCACCCTGGCTGGCGATGCGGTGGGGTGGCGCGCTGCCTTCTGGATCCTGGCGGCCCTGTCGCTGGCGGTGGCCGCGCTGCTGCAGATGGCCATGCCCCGCATGAAAGCCGGCCAGCGTGTGGGCTTGGCGGCGCAGGCACGCCTGCTGCGCCATCCGGCTTTCATTGCCAATGCGGTGCTGTCCGTGGTGGTGTTCACCGCGATGTTCACCGGCTATACCTACCTGGCCGAGCTGCTGGAGCAGGTGGCGCAGGTGCCGTCATCGCAGGTGGGCTGGTGGCTGATGGGCTTTGGCGCGGTGGGTTTGATCGGCAACTGGCTGGGCGGCCTGTGGGTGGATCGCAGGCCCCTGGCGACGACGGCCGCGTTCAGCGCGATGCTGGCGGTGGGCATGGTGGCGGTCATGTGGTTGGCGCGGCAACCCATTGGGTTGGTCGCCGCGCTGGCGGTCTGGGGCGTGGCCAACACGGCGCTTTATCCGATCTGCCAATTGCGGGTGATGAAGTCGGCGCCGGATGCGCAGGCGCTGGCCGGGACGGTCAACGTGTCGGCGGCCAATGGCGGGATCGCGCTGGGCGCCATGCTGGGGGGCGCCAGCATTTCGCTCTGGGGTGTGGGCAGCGTGGCGCTGGCTGGCGCGGTGGTGGCCCTGGTGGCCGTGGCGGCGTGCCCGTGGGTGGCACGGTGGGCCCGCAAGGGACAGGCCTAGCCGCTGGAGCCAAAGCCAGGCCTGCCCGCGCGGACGGGCAGGCAGGGGCCGATGGGCCAGGAAAGCGGATCAGGCCGCCCGTCCACTCGGTGGTTTTTCGATTCAGGTCAAATCGGTGCCCAGCGCATGTTTCACTAGGGCATTGTGCTATCAAAAATATAGCTTTTGGCCGCCGTCAGCGCAAACCGGTTCCCGCGCCCACGTCGTTCTTGCGTTCGATCAGCTCGATCTTGTAGCCATCGGGGTCCGTGACGAACGCGATCACCGTCGTGCCGCCCTTGACCGGGCCCGCCTCGCGCGTCACGTTGCCGCCGGCGGCCTTGATCTTTTCGCAGGCCGCATAGGCGTCCGGCACGCCCAGGGCGATGTGGCCGTAGGCCGTGCCCAGGTCGTAGCTTTCGGTGCCCCAGTTGTAAGTCAGCTCGATCTCGGCCTGGCCGGGGTTGCCGCCGTCGAAGCCCAGAAAGGCCAGCGAGTATTTGTACTCGGGGTTCTCGGACTGGCGCAGCAGTTGCATGCCCAGGACGTTGGTGTAGAAATCAATCGAGCGCTGGAGGTTGCCAACGCGCAGCATCGTGTGGAGGAATCTCATGCCCGCGATTGTGCCGGCATCTCGAAGACCAGGCACGTCGTCGTGGCGTGGGCGTAGAGCGTGCCGTCTGGTCCCACCAGCCGGGCGTCGGCGGTGGCCAACTGGCGGCCACAGTGGATCACGCGGCCTTCGGCGCGCACGCGCGGCACCTTGGGCGTGAGGGCCTTGACGATGTTCACACTCAGCTCGGCCGTGGTGTAGCCGCGCCCCACCGGCATGCGCGTGTGCACGGCGCAGCCCAGGGCGGAGTCGAGCAGGGTGGCGAACCAGCCGCCATGCACCGTGCCCATGGGGTTGAGGTGGGCCGTGCCCGGCGTGCCCTGGAAGATGGCCGCGCCGTCGCCCACTTCGATGAGCAAAAAGTCCAGCGTCTGCGCGATGGGCGGGTAGGGCAGTTGGCCGGCCAGCATGGACTGCATGACCTCCAGCCCGGTCTTGCCGGCAATCTGCGCCGGCGTGGCAACGCCGGCACCTGGGCCCGCGTTCATTCGCTCCATCACGGCCTGTTCCTGCGCAAGCCACTGCGCCAGGGTGTCTTCTTTCGCCATCGGCATCTCCTTTGATTGCACCTGCAATTGTTGTAGATACAATCATATGCCATGGACGCACCCCAGAAACCACGAGGCTGTACGAACCTCAAACTGCGCCAGGTCACCCGTCTGGTCACGCAGCACTACGACACCGAGGTCGGCAAGACCGGGCTGAAGACCACGCAGTATTCGCTGCTCTCGCACATCCAGAACCTGGGCCCCGTGCGGCCGGGCGATCTGGCGCGTGCCATGCGCATGGACGCGTCTACGCTCACCCGCAACCTCCGGCCGCTGCAGGACGCGGGCTGGGTGGAGGTGGCGGCGGGAGACAACGCCCGCAGCCGCAGCGTGCAGCTCACCGAATCGGGCCGCGCCAAGCGCCAGGAGGCGCAGCGCCACTGGCGCATTGCGCAAGAGGCGCTGAACGAGCGCTTGGGCGTGGCGCACGTGGCGGCCCTGCACGCGCTGCTCGACGAAACGGTGCGCTTGCTGGATGTTGGCGCGGCTGCTGGCGTGCAGCCCTGATCGGTTTCGACCGAACGGCATCCCCGCTATCACCCCATACCTTCTTCACCCAAAGGCCCGCCCATGCTGTCCCAATCCGCCGCACGCTGGCTGCAGCGCCATGGCATCCACTACGGCTGGCTGGTGGCCGGCATCACCTTCCTGACCATGCTGACGATGTCTGCGGCGCTGGGCCTGCCGGGCGCGATGCTGCAGCCGCTGTCCAGGGAGTTCGGCTGGACGACGGACCAGATCTCCACCGCGCTGGCATTGCGTTTTGCGCTGTTCGGGCTGATGGGGCCGTTCGCCGCCGTGCTGATGGAGCGCTGGGGCCTGCGGGCGGTGATGTGCCTGGGCCTCGCCCTGGTGGGCACCGGCATGGCGCTGGTCACGCTGGCCAGCCAGCTGTGGCAATTGTTCGTTCTGTGGAGCCTGCTGCTGGGCCTGGGCACCGGCCTGACGGCGCTGGTTTTGGGCGCGGTGGTGGCCAACCGCTGGTTCGTCGCACGGCGCGGTTTGGTCGTCGGGCTGCTGACGGCCAGCGCAGCGACGGGGCAACTGGCGTTCCTGCCCTTCGCGGCCTGGATGATCGAGCACTGGGGTTGGCGCTCCGCCATCGCGCCGATCTTCATCGCCTGCGCGGCAGTGGGCATGCTGGCGCTGGCCTTCGTGCGCAACCGCCCTTCGGACCTGGGACTGGCGGCCTATGGCGACACGGCGCCGTCCGCGGCGACGCCCCCGCCACCCGCCATGGCGATGAACTTCGCCACGCCGTTCAAGGCATTGGCCGAGGCATCGCGCAGCGGCACGTTCTGGATTCTGTTCGCCACCTTCTTCATCTGCGGTTTGTCCACCAACGGGCTGCTGCAGACCCACTTCATTTCGCTGTGCGCGGACAACGGCATGGGCGCCGTGCCCGCCGCGTCGGTACTGGCGATGATGGGCGCGTTCGATTTCGTGGGCACGGTCCTGTCGGGCTGGCTGTCCGACCGGTACGACAACCGCAAGCTGCTGTTCTGGTACTACGGCTTGCGTGGCCTGTCGCTGTTCTGGCTGCCGCATTCCGAGTTCACGTTCTACGGACTGGGCCTGTTCGCCATGTTCTACGGGCTGGACTGGATCGCCACCGTGCCACCCACCGTCAAGCTGGCCGGCGCCACGTTCGGCCCGCAAAAGGTCGGACTCGTCTTCGGGTGGATTTTCGCGGCCCACCAGATCGGCGCGGCCGTGGCGGCCTGGGGCGCGGGCCTCACGCGCACGCTGCTGCTGACCTACACCCCGGCGCTCTACGCGGCGGGTGCGGCCTGCCTGCTGGCGGCCGGCCTGGTGCTGCTGATCCAGCGGCCGGCCCGGCCCGCAAAAGCCGTGGCACAGCCCGCCTGACCGGAGTCGCCATGTCTTCAACCGCCACATCCGCCTCTGCACTGGCCTCGGCTTCTTCGGCGTCAGAGCCGCCCCAACTGCATCCCCGCACCCGCCGCATGCTGGAGGCGCCGCTGGCGCCCTTGCTGTTGCGCATGGCGGCGCCCAACGTCCTGATCATGGTGGCGCAGGCTTCGGCGGGCCTCATCGAAACGTGGTTCATCGGCCGCCTTGGTACTGATGCGCTGGCTGGCATGGCGCTGGTCTTTCCCATCGTCATGCTGATGCAGATGACGTCTGCCGGCGCCATGGGCGGTGCCATCGCGTCCGCCATCGCGCGCGCTTTGGGCCGCCGCGACCTTGCGCAGGCTGAATCGCTGGCGTGGGCCGGGCTGGTGATTGCCATCGCCTTCGGCTTTTTGTTCACGGTGGTGCTGTGGTGGGGCGGGGCGGCGCTTTACCGTTCGATGGGCGGGGAGGGCGCGTCGCTGGAGGCAGCGCTCACCTATTCGCACACAGTGTTTGCCGGCGCGGTGCTGGTGTGGCTGTTCAACGCATTGTCGGCGGTGGTGCGCGGAACGGGAAACATGGCGCTGCCAGCCAAAATCACGACCGCCGGCACGGTGCTGCTCGTGCCGCTGTCGCCAGTCCTGATCTTCGGCTGGGGGCCGATTCCCGGCCTGGGCATTGCCGGGGGCGCGCTGGCGCTGGTGTTGTATTACCTGGGCGGAACGCTGGCGCTGTGCGCGTATCTGCGTTCGCGTCACAGCTTGCTGCGGCTGTCTCGCCAAGGGCTTCAATGGCGCGGCGCCTTGTTCGGCAGCATCTTGCGGGTTGGGCTTGCAGGCGCCGTATCGACGCTTGCCACCAATCTCACCATTGGCATCGCCACGGGACTGGTCGGGCATTTCGGGCCGGCCGCCATTGCAGGCTATGGCACGGCATCGCGGCTGGAATACATCCTCGTCCCCTTGGTGTTCGGACTGGGGGCGCCACTGGTCACGCTGGTCGGCACATGCCTGGGCGCTGGCGACCGCGCCCGCGCGCTGCGCGCGAGCTGGATCGGCGCAGCCGTCGCGTTTGTACTGACCGAGGGCATCGGCGTGACCGCCGCGCTGTTTCCCCATGCGTGGCTTGGCCTGTTCGGTTCCGATCCCGCGATGCTGGAAGCCGGCGCCCAATATTTGCGGATCGTAGGACCGGTCTACGGCTTTTTCGGACTGGGACTGGCGCTGTACTTTGCGTCACAAGGCGCCGGGCGGCTGGCTTGGCCGGTGGGCGGAAACGTTGCACGGTTGATGGTCGCTGGCATCGGCGGCTGGTGGGCGATGGAATCCGGCGGAACGCTGATCCAAGTGTTCATGGCCCAGGCGGTAGCGCTGGTGGTGTATGGGTCGATGAATGCCATGGCCATCGCGGGCGGCGCCTGGTTCGGCCGCGTGGGTTGGCCCAAGCTACATATGGCGGCCAAGACAGGATCGTCAGGCTGACGCGAGACAGGAATGGGTCGATGCAAACTCTCAGCACTGATCCATCACTAGATACGATGTATATTATGTAAAATCACTAAAACACGGATGCTTGCGTGATCTGCTTTGAGTCTCACCATGCTTGAGTCTCACCATGCCACGCCCACCTTGCATTAAGCTGAGCAAGCCCCTGCATCTGCATCACCCGCAGTTTGCTTGACTACAACGATATGGAGACAAGCCATGCGCATTTCACATCCGGCGGTACTCAGCCGCCGTCGCCTCGTTCTCTCAGGCTCTGCAGCCGCCGTTTCGGTTCTGCCATGGCGCATCGGGAGTGCCCAATCCACCTGGCCCACGAAACCACTGCGACTGGTGGTCCCATTTGCGCCCGGCGGCAGCTCCGAAATCGTGGCCCGCGCGGTCGCTGCAGAAATGTCCAAGACCATCGGTCAGAACGTGTTCGTGGACAACAAGCCGGGCGCTGCAGGAAACATCGCCATGCAGGAAGTCGCCAACAGCACCGACGAGCACACATTGATCCTGGGCCATATCGGTACGCTGGCCGTCAACCCCTACATCTTTCCGAAGCTGCCATACGACGCCAACCGTGACTTTGCGCCCATCACGCTGGTGTCCAAAGTGCCAAGCTTGTACGTGGTGCATCCGGATCTGCCGATCAAGAGTCTTTCGGAATTCATTGCCTATGCAAAAGCCCGTCCGGGCCAGCTCAATTACGGTTCTGCGGGAAATGGCAGCGCTGGCCATCTGGCATTCGAGTATTTGAAGATGGTGACCGACACGTTCATGTTGCACGTGCCTTATCGGGGAACGGGCCCCATGCTCACCGACCTGATGGCCGGCCGCCTGCAGGCCGCAGCCGTGGGCGCACCGGCCCTGCTGCCTTTCATCAAGGCCGGAAAATTGCGCTGCATTGCCACGGGAACCGCACAGCGGCTTCCCCAATTGCCGGATGTGCCCACGGTGGCTGAACAGGGGTTCAAAGGTTTCGAAATGACCCAGTGGTACGGGTTGATGGCCCCCAGCAAATGGCCCAAAGCCAATCTGGCCAAACTGGAAATCGAGGCCGTCAAGGCAGCGCGAAGCTCTCTGGTCAAGGAAAAGCTGTCTCAGGAAACGGCTTTGGCGGTTGGAAACACCAGTGCGGAGTTCGACGCATTCATCAAATCAGAACAGGCGCGCTGGAAACCCGTCATTGCGCGCGCCCAGATCAAACCCGAAGGAATGGGCTGAAGATCAGCTAAGCGCGGCGAAAAAAAAGGCCACTGACTCGTGTCGATCGAGAAATCACTGGACTCTTCATCGCCACGAAACTCAAGGCGATTGAGGAAGGGGTCCAAAACGACCGCGGTGAAGCCTCCTGGATCGAGTTGCAGCAATTCGATGGACACGCCTTGGCGCACCCAGCGCTCGCACAGCGAGAGAAAGTCGCCATTCACAAAGATGCTGCACAGCGATGACGGCTGGAGCGCGTTGATTTGTTCAACGTGCTCCACGAACTTGAGTTGCAAACGCACCAAGCCATCTTCTGCCACCCAAAACTCGCTGTAGCTTCTTTTGAACCCGAGGTCTTTCTCGTAGAAATTTCGCGCTCGTTCTTCGCCATGGCGCGGTATGGGCACATGGATCCACGTGGCGATGTACTCGTTGGAAAAGGAAGAATCCATTCAGCATCCCAATTTGGATTTTGGCCGGCCGCTCACAGGCGCCGCGGCTCGCGCGGCAGCAATGGCCGCTGCGTTTCCTCGCGCCGGTTTGACGCCAAGGTCCGTCAAGGCCTGTTTCTCCGCAAGGTAAAAAGAGCTTCGATTTTCTGCGCCATCGGCCCCGATATCGATGAATTTATAACCTTCTGCATGGCGATCATTGATCCAGTCGATATTGCCTTGCACGGCCTTGCGCTCCCATTCGTAGGAACTCATGGTTTCGGTGGAGGCGCCACTGGAACGGATGACTCCAGGCCAGTCCTTCTTGATCGTTCTGAACTCGTGTCCCGACAGCCGGGGGTTCTCTCTCATCGCCTTGGCATAGGCCTCCACGGCGCCCTGCCCCTCTCCGATGATGACGTACTTTTCCAGGCCCCAAGGGTCGGTCCACCGCAATGGATTGTCCGCATAGAGATGCAGATGGCTGCCACCCGCCAGCCCGATAGGGTCGGCGCTGATGAAGCGCCCGATGTCCGGGTCGTAGAAGCGGAACGTGTTGTAGTGCAGCCCTGTGTCACGGTCCAGGTACTGCCCCTGCAGCCGCAGGTTCTGCTCGATCGCCTCGCCCCGGCCGTGCGCCTGCGCCTCGGGGATGGCGCTGCCGTCGATGCGCACCGCCTCCCACTGCTCCCTGAGCGCCCCGCCCCAGGTGCGGTAGCTGGCGCGCCAGCGCACCTGGCCCTCGGGGTCGGTCAGTTCCTCCGGCAGGCCCGAGGGGTCGGCATGGAAGTAGTAGATCTGCGCGCCGTCCGGCGCCTCTTCGCGTGGCGCGGCCTGTTCCCTGGCCCGCCCCGTGGCTGGCACCGTCGCCTGCACTGCGTCGGCAGCCCTGGCCCCTTGCGCATCGATGCGCGCCAGCGGCACATAGCCGCCCGGCTCGTACACATAGCTGGTCACCCGCGTCCCGCGGCGCTCCTCGATCAGCCGCATTCCCTCCCACACGAACTCCGTCACTCCGAACGCGTCCTCGCTCGCCACCCGCCGCCCCAGCGCGTCGTAACGGTAGCGCGTGACCTGGCGCGTTGCCTCGGCCGTGCCCGGGCGGCGCACCGTGGTCACGGCCACCAGTTGGTCCTCCGCATCCCACTCGAAGTGCTGCAGCGTGTGCCGCCCGCTCTTTTTCTGGACCAGGCGGCCCAGGCCGTCGTAGGCGTAGCGCTTGTCTTCGTACACGCGCACGAGGTTGTCGCGCAGGTAGCCGCGCGAACCGGCGCCCGCCGGTCCCGCTCCCACCCCGTGACTTGCCTGCGAGTCCATCAGGTTGCCGGCGGGGTCGTAGTCGAAACGCTCCTGCGTGCGCTCGGGGCCCGAGGCGCCCGATGCATTCGGCGCGCCCTGCCCGGCCCCCGGCCCCATGCGCAAGGCCTGCAGCACCCGCCCGGTGCCGTCGTACTGGAAGCTGCTGCGCCCCTTGTGGCTGTGCACGCTGTCGCGCAGCTCGCCCGCCGCATCGTAGCGGTATTGCTTGAGCAGGCCGGTGGCATGGCTGGGGCCGTGCTCGGCCAACTCCACCTGCTGCTGATGCCACTCGCGCTCCCAGCCCGCCGCCTGCAGGCCCACATCCGAGCGCGTCCAACTGCCCACGCGCCGCCCCAGCGGATCGAGCAGATAGCGCGTTCCCAGGCTGCCCTGGCTGCGGTGCACTTCGCGGTGCAGCGCATCGCGCTCGAAGTCGGCGATCAGCCGGTGCGCCTCGCTCGCCGGCACGGCAGTCAGGTCATCGCCTTCTTCTCTTGCCGCTTCGCCCCCTTCAACCGCTTCGGCCGCCAGCGATTCCCGCAGGCCCAGGCCGATGCGGTGCAGATGCCCAGAGCCGTAGCGCAGGTAGTTCAGGCTGCGCTGCAGCACCCGGCCGCCGGGCCGGGCGACGGCAGGCAGTTCGGTGCGCGTGCGGTGCCCGAGCGCGTCGTGCGCGTGGCGCAGGCGGTGGGTGTGCCCGGTGACCGCGTCCGTGGCGTGCTCGGCCACCAGATGGCCCACGGCGTCGTATTCGAAGCGCACGGTGTGCAGCAGCTCTTCCCGGGCGGGATCCTGGTGGCCAGGTTCGCCATCTCCTTCTTCTACCACCCGCAGGCGCGCGGCCTCCACCACCCGCCCCGCGGCATCGTGCCGGTAGCGCAGGATCTGGCCCTGGCAGCGCTTTTCCATGAGACGCCCGAGCGCGTCGCGCACGATTTCGGTGCGCCGCGCGGGCATGGCGCTCTGCACCTTAAGTCCTTGCGCCAGGGTGCCTTCGGTGGCCTGGGTTTCGATGTCCCCGAACACGTCATCGCCGCCGCCCGCGTGGTGGGTGATGGCGGTGACCTGGCCGTCGGGGTCGTATTCGAGCGCGATGCGCGTGCCGTCCAGGCGCACTTCTTCGATGAGCCGGTCGCCAGCGTCGTAGCCGAAGCGGTAGCTGGCGCCGTTTTCTGTCGTGAACTCGGCCATGCGGTGCGCCACGTCGTAGCGCACGCCACTTTGCCGCCCTTCGCCGTCCACGCGCCACAGGCGCTGGCCCCGCGCGTTGTAGCCATAGCGCGTGGCGCGCGAGAGTGCATCGGTGTGCTGCACGAGGCGCCCGGCGCTGTCGTGCGCGAAGGTCTGGCTGCTGCCGTCGGGCAGGGCCACGGACACGAGGCGCCCGCGCGCATCGAAGGTGCTGCGGGTGACCTGCCCGAGCGCGTCGGTGACACTTTGCAACTGCCCATGCCCGTCGTAGGCGTAGTGGGTGCTTTGCCCGGAGCAGTCGGTGTGGCGCATGAGCAGCGCGCGTCGTTCCACACGAGGGTGCTGCGCCCGCCCCGCGCGTCGGTGCGGGCCAGCGTGTAGCGCGTGCGCGTGGCGGCCACGAGCGTGCCCTCGGTCGGCTCGGTGCCGAAAGTCTCGGCGGCGATGGTGACGGCGCTGCCCAGGGGAATGCCGTGCTCGTCCTGGAACGGCTCCGGCGGCAGCGGCAGTGGCTCGGCCGCCGCGGCCACGGCGATCGCGTCCTGCGCGTTGAATTTCTCCATGCGGCCGTGGCCCAGGGCGGCGATGCGGTCCATCCACTCGGTGACCGCGGGCGTGGCGGCGAAGATCTCGGCCATCACCGGCACGCAGGTGCGCGTGAACCACAGCGGGTGGTAGGCGGCGAAGTCGGCCACGCACGGCTCGGCGCCGAACAGGAACTCGTGCTCCTCGGCCATGTGCGCGATGCGGCGCAGGTACGAGCGGTAGGCCGCCGTGGCATCGTGCGGGCGCAGGCGGCTCATGCCGGCGCTCATGGCTTTGCGGTCCTCGCCGAAGGCCTGGGCGGCCGCGGGCGGCAGGTTGGCGAACAGCACGGCCGCGCCGCGCGGCTGCAGGTTGTAGGCCATGGCGGCCCAGAACAGCGTGGTGTCGGCCCATTGCGCGAACACGCGCGAGACGCCCTTGAGGTGCGGCGGGTACAGCACCGGCTCGGGCTGAGCGTGCTCCAGCACGTCGCAGATCAGCGCGGTGTCGCAGTAGATGTCGGCCCCCACCTGCAGGAAGGGCGTGCGGCGGTAGCCGCCCGTGAGCGCGAGCACGTCGGGCTTGGGCGCGACGCTGGGCACGATGACCGACTTCCAGGCCAGTTGCTTGAAGCCCAGCACCGCGCGGATCTTTTCGGAGAACGGCGACGAGGGGTAGTGGTGAAGGATCAGCGCGGACATGAACGATCTCCTGGCCAGTGGTGGCTGCTGCGTGCCGGCCCCCGGGCCGTCAGGCGGGGCTCCACAGCATTTCGATGTGGGGGATGTTGTCTTCGAGATACTCCGCCGAGACGGCCACGAAGCCCATCTCGCCGTAGAAGCGCTGCAGATGCGCCTGCGCGCTGATGCGCACCGCGCGGTCCGGCCAGGTGGCCTGCGCGCGCGCCAGGCCCTCGCGCACCAGGGCCCAGCCCATGCCGGTGCCCCGCGCCTCGGGCGCGACCACCACGCGGCCGATGGAGGGCTCCACGTAGTGCACGCCCGGGTCGGACAGCCGCAGGTAGGCCTGCAGGTCGCCCGCGCCGCCGCGGCCCAGCAGGTGCCAGGCGGTCTTGTCGGCCTCGTCGGGGTCTTGGTAGGGGCCCTGCTCCAGGATGAACACGCGGCAGCGCAGCGCCAGCGCATCGTGCAGCGCGTGCACGCCCATGTCGTCGAAGCGGGCCCAGGTCCAGTGCAGCGCCATCGTCAGACGAGCTTGACGAGCTGCTTGCCGAAGTTCTTGCCCTTGAGCAGGCCCAGGAAGGCCTCGGGCGCCGCGGCCAGGCCCTCGGCGATGGTCTCGCGCGGGCGCAGTTGGCCGGAGCCGACCAGCGTGCCGAGTTCCTTGAGCGCCTCGGGCCAGATCTCCATGTGCTCGCTCACGATGAAGCCTTCGATCTTCATACGGTTCACCAGGATCAGCGCGGGGTTCTGCAGCGGCAGCGGCTGGCCGTCGTAGCCGGCGATCATGCCGCACACGGCCACGCGGGCGAAGGCGTTGGCGCGCAGCAGCACGGCGTCGAGGATGTAGCCGCCCACGTTCTCGAAGTGGCCGTCGATGCCGTCCGGGCAGGCTTCCTTCAGGGCCTTGGACATGGCCTTGAGGTCGCCGTGCTCGCGGTGGTCGATGCAGGCGTCGAAGCCCAGTTCCTCGGTCGCGTACTTGCACTTTTCCGGGCCGCCGGCAATGCCCACCACGCGGCAGCCGCGGGCCTTGGCCAGCGCGGCGAAGGCACTGCCCACCGCGCCGGTGGCCGCGCTCACCACCACCGTTTCACCGGCCTTGGGCGCGATGATCTTCACCAAGCCGTACCAGGCGGTCACGCCCGGCATGCCCACGGCACCCAGGTAGTGCGACAGCGGCACATGGGTGGTATCGACCTTGCGCAGCATGCCGGGGGCGTTGCCATCGACCACGCTGTACTGCTGCCAGCCGCCCATGCCGACGACCTTGTCGCCCACGGCGAACTTCGGGTGGCGGCTTTCGGCCACCTCACCCACCGTGCCGCCGATCATCACCTCGCCCAGCGGCTGGCTGGCCGCGTAGCTCTTGCTGTCGTTCATGCGGCCGCGCATGTACGGGTCCAGGCTGAGGTAGTGGTGGCGCACCAGCACCTCGCCGTCCTTCAGGGCCGGCGTGTCGGTGGTCACCCGCTTGAAGTTGCTGGTGGCGGCTTCGCCCTGCGGGCGGTTGTCGAGCAGGATCTGTTCGTTGCTGGGCATGTTGGACTCCTTGGGTTGACTATTGTTTTGATAGCAGCATGCCGGCGTTTTCATTGCGCTGGCAGGCGATAGGACTCCGAACCCTGGCGGGCTCGGTTGGGTGGGTCAATCGGTGGGCAGTGCGCCCTCCGTGGCGCCCGCGCCGTCGGGTGCGCCGGGCGTAGCGGGCTTGCGCCGCACGTACTTGAAGGTGCCGGTGGCATGGCAGCACACGCGGCCCTCCGCATCGGTGACCGTGCCTTCGGTGAAGGCCATGGACACGGTGCGGTGGATGAGCCGCCCCCGCGCCACCAGCGGACCGCGCGCGGGCTGCATGAAGCTGGTCTTCATCTCGATGGTGACGACCCCGAAGTCGGGCGTGTCGCTGCGCGCCGCCGTGGCCATGGCCACGTCCAGCAGCGTCATGGAGGCACCGCCGTGCGTGACGTCGAACGAGTTCATGTGCTCCGGCCGCGCTTCATAGTGCAGCTCGGACGCGCCACCCTTCATGTGGTGCAGCGTGAAGCCCAGCTCATCGACAAAAGGAATTTCGACACCAAAACTCAGCACAGGGCACTCCAGGAATTGAGGGAAGCGACGAGCATAGCCACCGCGTGGCCCACCGCAGGCAAGGTCATCCAGACGCGGAAGCTCAGCCTCCGGTGACGATGCTCACGCCACCATCGACGGCCAGCCACTGGCCGGTGATGTGCTTGCCGGCATCGCTGGCGTACAGCACGCACAGGCCCTTCAAGTCTTCGTCGTCGCCCAGCCGTCCGAGCGGCGCATGGTTGGCGAGCTTTTCCTCGCCCATGGCCTTCAGGGTGCCCACCGTCATCCGGCTCGGGAAGAAGCCGGGGCAGATGGCGTTCACGCGAAGGTTGTACTTGCCCCACTCGGCGGCCAGCGCACGGGTGAAGTTGATCACGGCGCCTTTGGAGGTGTTGTAAGCGATGGTGTTCATGCCGCTGGGGTTTCCGCCCAGGCCGGCGATGGAGGCCACGTTGATGATGCTGCCGCTGCGCCGCCCGATCATGCTGCGCTTGGCGATCTGCTGGCTCAGGATGAAATAGCCGCGCACGTTCAGGTTCATCACCTTGTCCCAGGCCTCCACCGGGTGGTCCTCGGCCGGGGCGCCCCAGGCGGCACCGGCGTTGTTGACGAGGATATCCACATCGCCCACGCGCTGCAGCGTCTCGTCGGCCAGGCGGCGGATGTCGGTCTCCTGCGCGCAGTCGGCGGCGATCCAGCGCGTGTCGATGCCGGCCTGCTGCAAGGTGGCCGTGGCCTCCTCCAGATCGGACGCCTTGCGCGAGCTGAGCACGATGCGCGCGCCGGCCTCGCCCAGCGCCTGCGCCAGCTGCAGCCCCAGCCCGCGCGAGCCGCCGGTGACCAGCGCGGTCTTGCCGGAGAGGTCGAACAGTTGTTGGATGGTGCGGGTCATGTCGGGGTCTCCTCGTTGGTGGTGATGGGGGGCCGGCGCGGCCTGCCTGAACGTTGCCCGATCCGCGCGGCGCCGGTGCATTGTGCTGCGGACCGGCGCCCGGCGGTGTCCCGGGAGCGATGGCCGGGCGCGGTCAGAACGCGTCTTCCGGCAGGCTGGCGCAGGTGCCGTCGCGCGTGCGCACCACGTTCAGCCAGGCGCCGATCTTGGGCAGCTCGTAATGAAAGAAGTAGCGCGCCGCGCCCAGGCGGCCCACGCTCGCGGGCGCGGCCTGCGCGGCATCGGCGCGCAGGGGTGGCCAGGGCCACGTCCAGCCACACCCAGGCCAGCACCGTGTGGCCGAAGGCCTGCATGTAGGGCACGGCGTTGGCGAGCGCCTCGGTGGGCTCGCCCGT
>NZ_BAAJYT010000052.1:0-21236 GCF_057541515.1 Acidovorax sp. KNOB132 | reverse complement strand
TCCCAGAATCGAACAGCTCCGCCGCATAGAGGATGGCCAGCGACAGGTGTCCATCGGCCCGCTCCCTCGACTCCAGTACCCATTCGAATTGGGCCTCGCCTTCCGGCAGGGCGTGTGCGTGCGCCGTGACACCCGGAATCCGTTCGAGCGCGCGGTAGTCTTCGAAAACATGGTTGAAAAGCAGCTGGAACAGCGGGTTCTGCCCCGCGTTGCGTTGCGGCTTCAATGCCTCGACGAGTTGGTCGAAGGGCAGGTCCTGGTGGTCATGCGCCCCCAGCATGGATGCGCGGGCGCCCGCCAGAAGTTCCTCCAGCGCCATGCCAGCCTGCACACCATTGCGCAGCACAACGGTGTTGACCAATAGGCCGACCAGTCCTTGCGTTCCTGGACGGTGCCGGCCGGCCACGGGAATGCCGATGCGGATGTCCTCCATGCCCGTGTAGCGATACGCCAGCGCCTGCAGCGCTGCCAGCAGCACCGTGAACAGGCTGGTACCGTGCGCCTGCGCCCGCTGGCGCAGGGTTGCCAGCAAATCCGCCGGCAGTGCCATCCCGTGGCGCGCCGCGCGATAGCGGCCTTGGGCATGGCGCGGGTGGTCGGTCTGCAGGGCCAGCACCGGGTGCACCTCGCCCAGCTGGCTACGCCACCAATCCAGCTGGCGCGCACCCTCCCCTTCCTGCAGCCAGGCGCCATGCGAAACGGCATAGTCCGCATATTGGAGGCCATCGCTCGCAAGAAGGGGCAAGCCGCTGCCTGAAAACGCGGCGGCACAGTGCGCCGCCAAGGCGTCCAGCAGCAATTGCATGGACGCCGCATCGGACACGATGTGGTGCATGACGAGCACGACGATCTGCGACGTGTCGGCCAGGCGAATCAGCGCCAGGCGCCACAGAGGGCCGCGCCCAAGATCGAAGGGCTCGGTCCTCCACTGCAATGCCAGTTCGTCGATGCGCAACCGTTGTTCGCCGCCGGGCAGCCCACTCAGGTCCGCCACGGAAACCACGGGTTGCAAGGCAGGCTGTATCCATTGCCGGGGCGTGCCATCGGCACCTGCGCGAAACACGGTGCGCAACGATTCGTGCCGTGTGGCCAGCGCCTCGGCGGCGGCTTGCAGCACCGCGGTCGGCAGGTGTGCGCCCTCCAGACGCACCGCCGCTGCGACGTGGTAGGCCGCGCTGCTCGGCGCCAGCTGCCACAGGAACCACTGGCGCGCCTGCGCGGCGGATAACGGCAGCCCCTGAAAGCGCTGCTCGGCAGGCAAAGGCGTGATGCGCAACGGCGGCACCGTTCCCCTCGCACTGCGCTGCCGCGCCTGAACCATGGCAGCGCAATCGGCCAATCGCGGTTGCTCGAAAAAATCGCGCAGCGTGAACTCGATGTCCCAGCGCGTGGCCACGCGCACCGCGGCCTGCACCGCCAGCAGGGAGTTGCCACCGGCGGCAAAAAAGTGCGTGCCCCGCTCGATGGGTCGGTCCTGCGGCCATTGCAGCAGTTCGCGCCATATCTCCGCCAGGGCCTGCTCGTGGTCGGAGAGCGGACCGCTGACTGCTTGAACCGGGGCCTTCCCCTCTACCAGGGCACCATGTTCCCAGACGGCATAGGCATCCAGCGTCTTGCCCTCCCAGCCCTTTCGGCAGGCCTGCCGCTGCAGCTTTCCGCTGGAGGTCTTGGGCAGTGTCCCAGGGTTGAGCAGCACGACCACCGACAGGCCCTGCCCGAACACTTCGCTGACGGCAGCCGAAAGCGCCTCGGCCAGTGCCGCCGCAGGTACGAGCTTTTGCAGGCTGCGCGAAACCTCCGCAGCCACGCCGATGCCCTCTCCGTCCGGCCCCGATACCGCGAAGGCGGCGACCCGGCCTTTGCGCACCGCATCCACACTGCCCTCGATGGTGCGTTCGATGTCCTGCGGATACAGGTTGTGCCCACGCAGGATGATCAGGTCCTTGATGCGGCCGGTCACATACAGCTGCTGCCCATGCAAGAAGCCGAGATCGCCCGTGCGCAGCCAGCGGCGGCCCTCGCGTTCGACGAACGTGGCTGCCGTTTCTTGCGGCTTGCCCCAGTAGCCCGCACAGATGCTCGGCCCTTCGGCCCAGATCTCGCCGACCCGGCCCGGCGCTTTCTCGGCGAGCGTCGACGGATCGACGAGCATGACGGTGTGCCCCGGCACCGCCGTGCCGCAGGCCACCAGCGGCGAGCCTGCATGGCCCTCGCCTTCCAGGCGCGCCCCCACGCCCTGCGCGAGCTGCTCGCTGTCGAAATAGTGGGCCACCATGCCGGCATCGCGCTGGCTGCCCGTGACAAAGAGCGTTCCTTCGGCCAGGCCATAGCAGGCGTACACGGCTTGAGCGGAAAAGCCCGCGGAGGCAAAGCGCTCGCAGAACCCGAGTTCCGTGTCCGCACGCACCGGTTCGGCACCGGTGTAGGCCACCCGCCAGCACGACAGGTCCAGCCCATCCATCTGGGACGCGGACACACGCTCCGTGCACAGCCGGTAAGAAAAGTCGGGGCCGCCGCTCAGCGTGGCGCGGTGGCGCGAAATCAACTCCAGCCAGCGCACCGGACGCTCCAGGAAGTACCGAGGCGAAGTCAGCACCAAAGGCGCGCCGCTGTAGAGCGGCTGCAGCAGCCCGCCGATCAGGCCCATGTCGTGATAGAGCGGCGCCCACGACACGAACTTGTCCTGCGGACCGATTTCCATGCGCTCACGAATGGCGCACTCGTTGGCCATGAGATTGCCGTGCGTCACCATCACCCCCTTGGGCGCTGCAGTCGATCCCGAGGTGTATTGCAGGAAGGCCACGTCGTCATCGGACGGGGAAAACGGGCGCCAGTCCTCCGCCAATTCCAGAGCCACCGAGTCCACGGCGATCGTCCGGACCTGATCGAAACCCTCCTTGGCCGAAGCCATCAGCGCCAAAAGCGCCGAAGAGGTGAGCACACAGGCGGCCTGGGAATCGGTGGCAATGCCCGTGAGCCGGGCCAGGTGCTGGGGACGCAGGGATTCCGGCGGAAACACGGGCACGGCGATCACACCGGCGTAAAAGCAGGCCAGCATGCTCGCGGCGTAGTGTTCGTCGTTGTCGAGCATCACCAGGGCCCGATCACCCGGCGCGCATTGCTGCTGCAGCCGCGCCGCCAGGGACCGCGTGCGCCGCTCGAAGGCGCCGTAAGTGAAGGCCCTTTCCACCGGCTGACCGTCGGACTCGCCCGCGACGGTGAGCCACACCTCATCCGGCCGCGTCAGGGCCAGCGATTGCAGGTGCTCCACGAAATTCTTCGGTGCCGGGTCCATCCGGCCAGCCGATGCTGTCAAGCCTGTCATGTGTCCATTCCCATGGTTGATTGGCCCGTTTCGCGCCCTGGAGGGCGGCGGGCGGATGCGGTAGACCTCGGCCCACTAACCGGGAGCCGGCACCTTGCTGCGCCATGCCAGCGCCGCCATGTAGCCCGGCGGCGCAGAGAGCGCCATGGCCTCCAGCCCAGACCATTGCGGCACGGTGCTTTCCACCGACCACCGGCCTTCCCGGTCGGGATGAATGCCTACGCAGCGCAAGTGCTCGGCAATGCCCACGCCGATGGCCTTGAGCACCGCTTCCTTGCCCACCCAGCACTGGTACAGGGCGTGCTGCGGATCGGTCGCCCAGGTCACCGCGACACGCTCCCGATCGGTCAGAACGGTCTGCGCCAGGGAGTCGATATCCAGCCCTTCGCGGCATTGCTCGATGTCGATGCCCACGGCACTGACGGCGCCCGGGTCCGCCACGGCGATCAGCGCATGGCCTCCGGAGTGCGACACGTTGAACAGCGGTACTTCGCCACCTTTTTCAATGAACGGCTTGCCATGGGCATCCTGCGCCAGCGGCACCTCGGCGGGTCCGCAGCCCAGGCGGCCGGCCAGCAAGCGCCGGGTGGCCGCGCGGGTCTCCGCAAAGCGCAGGCGATCCGCTGCCCGCAGGAACCGGCCGGCGCGTGCGCGCTCCGCCGGACTCAGGACGTCCAGATGCAGTGCTTCATCGCTTTCCAGATCGAAGTCGAGGCGGTAGCCCTCGATGCCCATCGGCATCGGCTCAGGCAAGCGCTGCAGCGGCATGCGCACCTCCCGCTGTGGTCTGCGCCAGGCGGCGCACGAGTAACTCCAGGAAGGGGCCTTCCTGTTGCCGCAGGAAGAAGTGCCCGCCTTCGAACCAGTCGAGCGTGCACGCCGCGCTCGACTCCGCCGACCATGCCTGCATACTCGCTGGATCGATGCGGTCCTGCCGGCCCGCAAACACATGCAATGGCACGGACAAGACACCTGGCTCGGTGTAGCGAAAGCTCTGGCACACCTGGTAGTCCGCCGCAAGCGCATCGAGCGTGAGGCGCATCAGTTCGGCACTTTCGAAGACCTCCTCCGGTGTGCCGCCCTGCTCCCGCAAATCGGCGATCAGGGCGGCATCGTTGTCCTTGCCCGCGAACCGATTCGGGTCACGCATCGAGGGAGCCGAACTCCCCGACAGCAGCAGTGCCTGCGGCATCGGCCCACCCCGCTGCTTCTGGCGGCGCGCCATGCCATAGGCCAGCAGGGCGCCCATGCTGTGGCCGAACACCACATAGCGACCCTGCATCGCCTGTGACTGCTCGGAGCACAACTGCGACACCAGCGTATCGAAGTCTGGGACGAAGCCCTCGGCCAGGCGCGCACCGCGGCCCGGCAGCTCCACGGGAACGACCCGCAGCCACTGCGGCAGCAGTCGCCTCCACCGCAGATACATCGCGGCGCTGGCGCCCGCACAGGGCAGGCAGAGCAGATCGATGCGGGATTCGACGGGCATCAGCCGCCCACGGAAGAAGACACCGAAGCCGCCTGCCCCTCCATCCACTCGCGCAGCGAGCGGGGGCGCATGTCCGTCCAGACCTGCTCGACATGGGCCAGCACGGCTTTCTTGTCGCCCTGCACGCCCGGCACGGCCGACCAGCCGCTCGGAATGGCTTTCCAGTGCGGCCAGATCGAGTACTGGTCTTCTTCGTTGACCAGAACAATGAAGGTCTCGTCGTCGCGGTCGAGGCAGCTGGTTGACATGGATACGTCCTTGGGCAGTTGAGAGGGATGGCTGCACAGCGCAGTCCGACAAGGACGCGCCATGCGCTTCTGCTCAACTAGACGTGGCAGGGACGAATCTGTTCACGGGATGGTGCGCGACGCAGCGCATGCGGCGCACCATCCGACCCGCAAGAATGCGCGCGACGAAAGAAATTCTGGCAGGGCAAGGGTGGCTGCACGACGCTGGCAGCCAGACAGGCAGGTCAGTCCTGCATCCTGGGCTGGACTTGCGCCAAAGCGTGCTCCTCCAGATCGCCCATGGGTGCCGTCAGGCCGGCCAGCAGCCAGAGCCGCGCCGCCTTGTCGTAGGCCTTGCGGTGCGCCTCGTCGGCCGCCAGCCAGTGCATCATCGCCTCGCGGGCAGCCGGGTCGAAATTCTCTCGGTCGTACTCGCGCTGCACCCAGTCCCACGCCACGGCCCAATGGGGGTCGGCTTGTGTCATGCCTCAAACTCGCTCGCGCCGCGGCGCATCGGTGGCCAACCGACCGGATGCGGATGCACCGGCCCTGGCTGACGGCCACCTTACCGCAAGTGGGCCTCGCCGGGCAAAGCGCTTTTTCGGAAAGTACGGAGTTCGATGGCGCCGTGGCGAGCGTTTCAATCGTCCGTGAGCAGGTGGTGCAGGGCGGCAATGGCCTGGGTGGCCTCGGCGATCAGCCGGTTGACCAGCCCCAGCGCGCAGCCCAACGAAATGGCGATGTCGCGCTGCGTCATGCCATCGAGCCGGTACAGCTGGAATGCCACGCGGGTTCTCGTGGGCAGGTCCGCCAGCGCCTTTTCGATCAGGCCCACCAGCTGCCGGTCGCGCATGAGGCGGTCGGGCGACCCGGGCCCGGCCACCTCCAGGGCTTCGACATCCATGCCGGAGGCAACGCAGTTGCGCTCCACGGCCTGCCTCCGGCAATGGTCGAGCGCCAGATTGCGCACCACCTGGCAGCAGTAGCCGATGGGCTGGTCGATCTTGCGTTCGCTCGCACCGCCGACGATGCGCAGATAGGCGTCCTGCACGATGTCATCCGCCAGATCCATCGTGCGAACGATCTTGTGCGCCACGCGCAAAAGCTGCGCCCGGTTGGCCACGAACACCTCTCCGAGCGATGGCCCGGACGAATGCAAAGACATGTACAGCACCTCCCAGTGAACTGAATAAATCGCCATGGTCCGGGGCGGCCGGCTGCCTTCGCCCCTGGCCCGGCAGGTCGCCCGCCTACAGCGCTCCCCGCTGCCATCCAGCGCCAAAAGAGCAAACGGTTATTTCATGGACTATTTCATCGATCATCCATGAAATGTTAATGAGAATTATTATTAATTGGTGACAGAAAGAAACCGCGAATCCGCGGTGAATGACCTTACCCATGAAGACGTGCGAGCGCGAAAGATGAAGACAGGGACGAGGCGCCACACACGCGTCCTGCCGCACGGCCCGGTCAGGAAACGCAGCGAACCAATGCAGCGGCGCAGGGATCGCCTCCGCTCCCGTCGAGCCGAAAGCGGGCGACGCCTCCCGCAAAGCCGGGGCAGGGATGCCCAGTCAGACTGGTTGCTATTAAAGATATAGCATCAAAGGCAAACAATCCGCCGGCATGAGCGGCTTTTGACTGCCATGACTGCCAATGGCAGCCAGCGGACCTTCTCCGCTGCTTCGGCCTACCCCTGCGCGCCCTCGTCGTCCCCTTCATCGTCCGGGGCGGCACGCCGCTCGTGCACGGCCTTCACGGCCGGGCGTGCCAGCACCTCCACATAGAAGGCATCCGCCCCGTCCGCCGCCGCAGCGCCCACGCGATCGATCAGGTCGGCCAGCGGCACGGTTTCCGCGGAATCCTTCGTCAGGCCGAAGCGGCAGTCGAAGTCCCAGTAGTTCGATCCGGCGGGCAGTTCGCGCTTGCGTTCGCGGCGCAGGTACTGGCGGATTTCATGCTTGACGGCATCCAGAACACGCTCGCGCTGCTTGTTGGGGGAAATGAGGGTGAAGTTTTTTCGCATGGGCGATGGTAGCCCCAGCGGGCCATCCGCCATGCCGCGCCACTGCATGGATTACGTGCAAAAAAAACTTGAATCCGTTGCAGCCCCGGCCCCGTACCCCCACCACAGGAAGACGGCGGAGGCGATCCATGGCATGCAGTGCCGGGCATCGGCCGGCCCCGCTTTCCTGCCTCTCCGGCAACGGCTCCCTGCCGCTGGACCGACATGTGACCTTCGTGCTCCGCACACCACCAGGAACCACCATGATCGACATCCCTGCATCGCCCCTTGAAATCCTGCAACGCCGCTCCGACAAGCTCAAAGAGCGTCGCATGTTCTTTCGCAAGACCGGGGGCTTTGCCGCCGGCATGGCGGGAGGCGCCATCCTGACCGCGTGCGGCGGCGGGTCGGGCCCGGCCATCGGCGCCGACGCCCCCACCGACCCGGAGATTCTCAACTTCGCGCTGAACCTGGAATACCTGGAGGCGCAGTTCTACCTCTACGCCACGACCGGCGCCGGTTTGCCCGATGCGCAGACCACTGGCACAGGCACGCGCGGCACCGTGATCGGCGGCACCAAGGTGCCCTTCTCCGACCCGGTGGTGGCCGCCTACGCCAAGGAGATCGCCGCCGACGAACTGGCCCATGTGAACTTCCTGCGGGCCGCCCTGGGATCGTCCGCCGTCGCCATGCCGTCGATCGACTTGGGCGGCACCGACCCGAACGGTGCCTTCTCCAAGGCGGCGCAGGCCTCGGGGCTGATCCCGGCCGGGACGGCCTTCAATCCCTACAAGGACGATCTGAGCTTTCTGCTGGGAGCCTTCATCTTCGAGGACGTGGGCGTCACGGCCTACAAGGGCGCCGCGCCGCTGATCCAGAACAAGACCTACCTGGAGGCCGCTGCCGGCATCCTGGCCGCCGAGGCCTACCACGCGGGCCTGGTGCGCACGGTGCTGTATTCGAAGGGCATCGATGCCCAGGCGGCGGCGGGCAAGATTTCCGACGCGCGCGACACCCTGGACAACTCCAAGGACCTGGACCAGGGCATCGCACCCGACGCCAGCGGGGCATCGAACATCGTTCCGCTGGACGCCAACGGCATCGCCTACAGCCGCTCTCCGGACGACGTGCTCAACATCGTCTATCTCACGCCCAACGCAGCCAGCCAGGGCGGGTTCTTCCCGGCCGGCGTGAATGGCAGCCTGCGGCTGAGCAGCGTGTACATGTAGCCGCCCGAAGGCACCGCCGCGGCGTCGTGCCGCCGTGGTCTCCGCCCACCCCCGCCCATCCTTGCAGGAGTCCTTGCCATGCCATTGCATTCCCATGATCCGGCAAGCCATGCCGAAGTGCCCGCGCATCACGCCCTGTCCTGGCGCCAATGGCTGGGGTTGGGCATCGTGGCCACAGGCCTGGCCATCCTCTCGGCACAGGCCATGGGTGGCCTGGTCAGCGGAGACGACCGGCTGCGCGGCGCCCTGCTGGGCGGGCTGATGGCGGCTGCAGCAACGGCGCTGGGCACGCTGCCCGTGCTGCTGTCGCAGAAGTTCTCGCAACGCACGCACGACACCATGCTCGGCTTCGGCGCCGGGGTCATGCTCGCGGCCAGTGCGTTCTCCCTCGTCATTCCCGCCCTGGCCGCGGCGAAGTCCCAGGGCGCCGGGCCGTGGGGGGCGGGCGGCATCGTGGGCGCGGGCATCCTGGGCGGGGCCCTGTTGTTGCTGCTGATCGATCGCGCCGTGCCGCACGAGCATTTCGTGAAAGGGCTGGAAGGCCCGCAGGCCCGCGCTATCAAGCGCGCCTGGCTCTTCGTGCTCGCCATCACGCTGCACAACCTGCCCGAGGGCCTGGCCATCGGGGTCGCTTTCGCCGGCCCGGACGGCGTGGGTGCCAAGGCGCTGGCCGCGGGCATCTCCATCCAGGACGTTCCCGAGGGCATGGTGGTGGCGCTGGCCCTGCGCGGCGTGGGCTACGGCCGCTGGATGTCCGCGGGCCTGGGCGTGGTGTCCGGCCTGATCGAGCCGGTGGCGGCCGTCATGGGCGTGGCACTGATCGGCCTGTCGGCCAGCCTGCTGCCCTGGGGGCTCGCCGCGGCCGCGGGCGCCATGCTGTACGTCATCAGCCACGAGATCATTCCGGAATCCCACCGCAAGGGGCATGAGGCTTTCGCCACGGGAGGGCTGATGCTGGGCTTCGTGGTGATGATGCTGCTCGACACCGCCCTGGGATGAACGGCCCATCCCGGCCTTGCAGCGCTTTCCATCGATGAATCGACCCTGATGTACTTATTGAATTTTCAGTAAATCCTGAAAACTCAGTAAACCTGAAGCACAATCGCGGCATGACACAGATCAAGCCGCTCCCCTCCCTGAATCGACAATTCGTGGCCCATTTCGGCGAAATGGGCAGCCGCTGGGGCATCAACCGCACCGTCGGGCAGATCTACGCACTGCTCTACCTGTCGCCCCGCCCCGTCAATGCGGATGAAATCGCCGAGACGCTGGAGTTCTCGCGCTCGAACGTGAGCATGGGCCTGAAGGAACTGCAGGCCTGGCGGCTCGTCCAGTTGCGCCACCAGCCGGGTGACCGGCGCGAGTACTTCGAAGCGCCGCAGGACGTCTGGCAGATCTTCCGCACCCTGGCCGAAGAGCGCCGGCGCCGCGAGATCGAGCCCACGCTGTCCATGCTGCGCATGGCCCTGCTGGAAGAGCCCGCGTCCGAGGACGAACGCCACGCGCAGCAGCGCATGCAGGAAATGCACGACCTCATCGACCGCCTGATGACCTGGTTCGATGACGTGCAGCGCCTCGCACCCGAGACCGCGATGCAGCTCATGGGCATGGGCACTGCCGTCACGCGGGTGCTGGAGTTCAAGGACCGGCTCACCGGCAAGGGCGGCACCGTCAAGCAGGGCGGAAAGGACCGGTAGATCGCCATGGACACCTTCATGCTCTCGCGGATCCAGTTCGCGGCCAACATCAGCTTTCACATCCTGTTTCCCACCATCAACATCGCGCTGTGCTGGTTCCTGGTGTACTTCCGGCTGCGCCACCGGGCCGCCGCCGGCACCCCGGCCGCGCAGGGCTGGGAGCAGGCCTACTACTTCTGGACCAAGGTCTTCGCGCTGACCTTCGCCCTCGGCGTGGTGTCGGGGGTGACCATGAGCTTTCAGTTCGGCACCAACTGGCCCGGCTTCATGGAGCGCGCCGGCAACATCGCGGGCCCGCTGCTGGGCTATGAGGTGTTCACCGCGTTCTTCCTGGAAGCGACTTTCCTGGGCATCATGCTGTTCGGCCGCCAGCACGTGAGCGACCGCGTGCACCTGATCGCCACCCTGCTCGTGGCCGGGGGCACCACCCTGTCGGCCTTCTGGATCCTGAGCCTCAACTCCTGGATGCAGACGCCTGCGGGCTTCGAGATCATCGACGGCAAGTTCCACGCGGTGGACTGGCTGGCCATCGTCTTCAACCCCTCCTTCCCCTACCGCCTGGGCCACAAGCTGCTGGCGTCCACGCTGACCGCCGGTTTCCTGCTGGCCGGCGTGAGCGCCTGGCAGCTGATCCGCGGCACGGCCACGCTCGGCACGCCCCTGGCGCTGCGCGCCGCCCTCGTCGCGGTGGCCGTAGCCATCCCCGCACAGATCCTGATGGGCGACATGCATGGCCTCAACACCTTGCAGCACCAGCCCGCCAAGATCGCCGCGATCGAAGGCATCTGGCATACCGAAAAGGGCGCGCCGCTCACGCTGTTCGGCTGGCCCAACGAGAAGGAGGGCCGCACCGACTACGCCGTGCAGATCCCCAAGGCCGCCAGCCTGATCCTGGCGCACGACGGCGAGGCCGAGCTCAAGGGCCTCGACGCATTCCAAGGCGCGCATCCGCCCGTCGCGCCCGTGTTCTGGAGCTTTCGGGTGATGGTGGGCATGGGCATGCTCATGCTGGCGGTGGCATGGTGGGGCGCTTTCGCGCTGTGGCGCCGCCGCAAGGAGGCCTCTGCCGTGGCTTCGCTCCCGCGCGCCCTGCTGTTCACCCTGGTGGCCATGACCTTCTCGGGCTGGGTGGCCACGCTGGCCGGCTGGTATGTGACCGAGATCGGACGCCAGCCCTACCTGGTATACGGCCTGCTGCGCGCCGCCGACACGGTGGCGCAGCACCCACCGTCCACCGTGGCGATGTCGCTCGCCGCCTATCTGGCGGTGTATGCCACGCTGCTGGTGAGCTATGTCGCCGTCATCAAGTACATGGCCGAACACGCCGCCATGCCCACGCCGGCGGTCCGCCCGCCGGCGCCGCAAGCCGTTTGAGGTGCCCGCCATGGAAATGACCCTTGCCAATGTTCTGCCCCTCGCCTTCATGGCGGTCATGGGCCTGGCCCTGCTGGCGTACGTGGTGCTGGACGGCTACGACCTGGGGGTGGGCATGCTGCTGCCCTTCGCCACCGATGCCGAAAAAGACACCATGGTCTCCAGCATCGGACCGTTCTGGGATGCCAACGAAACCTGGCTGGTGCTGGGCGTGGGCGTGCTGCTGGTGTGCTTTCCGATGGCCCACGGTGTGGTGCTTTCCGCGCTCTATGCGCCGGCCACGGTGATGCTGCTGGGGCTCATCCTGCGCGGTGTGGCGTTCGACTTCCGGGTGAAGGCGCGCGATGCCCACAAGACCGCCTGGAACCGCACCTTCGCCGCCGGCTCGCTGGTGACCACGCTCGCGCAGGGCTGGATGCTGGGCGCCTATGTGACCGGCTTCGCAGGTGGCCTGTGGCCCACGCTGTTCGCCGCCGGCATTGCCGCCACGCTGCCCGCGGCTTACTGCATGCTGGGTGCCGGCTGGCTGCTCATGAAGACCGAAGGCGACCTGCAGCGCAAGGCGCTGGCGTGGGGCCGTGCCGTGCTGTGGCCCATGGCACTGGCCCTCGCCGCCATTTCGCTGGCGACGCCCCTGGTCAGCCACACGGTGTTCGAGAAGTGGTTCGCGCTGCCCCAGCTCTTCGTGTTGCTGCCGATTCCCCTGGCCTGCGCCGCGGCGCTGTTCGCCATCCACCACGTGCTGCACACCCCGCGCATCGTGAACGCGGGCTACGGCTGGATCGTGTTCGTCGCCACCGTCGCGGTGTTTCTTCTCGCGTTCTTCGGGCTGGCATACAGCCTTTACCCCTACATCGTCATCGACCGCATCACGGTGTGGCAGGCGGCGAGCGCGCCCGAGTCGCTTGTGGTCGTGGCAGTGGGCGTGGGCATCACCCTGCCAGCCATCGTCGCCTACACCATTTTCATGTACCGGGTGTTCTGGGGCAAGGCGAAAGCGCTGACATACGGGCTTTGAGCGCGCTCGCCTGCGGCCCCGTCTTTCATTCGAAAAGGCACCGGCGGCGTGTGCGCCTACATCGGGCAGGCCGATCTGGCAGGCAGTCGCAAGGACGATTGCATTACGATTCCTGCAACATGAGCAGCAGCGAAAAGCCCCCCGTACCCGGCCCGTGGCAAGCCTACGTGGCCGAAGGCGCCCCCAGCGAAGTGTCCGACCACAAGGACGACATCTTCTTTGCGGCCATCGAAACCACCCGCATGCCCATGCTGGTGACCGACCCCCGCCAGCCCGACAACCCCATCGTGTTCTGCAACCGGGCTTTCGTGGCGATGACGGGCTACTCCGTTCAGGAAATCATGGGGCACAACTGCCGATTTCTGCAGGGCCCGGCCACCGACCGCAACACCGTCGCCGCCATCCGCGAAGCCATCGAGCAACGGCGCGAGATTTCGCTGGAACTGCTGAACTACCGCAAGGACGGCTCCTCGTTCTGGAACGCCCTCTTCATCTCCCCGGTCTACAACAGCCGGCGCGAACTGGTTTATTTTTTCGCCTCGCAGCTGGACGTGAGTCGACGCCGCGATGCGGAGGAAGCCCTCTCGCAGGCGCAGAAGATGGAGGCCCTGGGCCAACTCACCGGCGGCATCTCCCACGACTTCAACAACCTGCTTCAGGTGATGTCCGGGCACCTGGACGTCATGCGCGTCAAGAACCGCAACAACCGCCTGGGGCCGCAGGACATCGACCGCTCCATCGACAGCATCCGCAGTGCGGTGTCCAAGGCATCCACGCTGACCCAGCAGTTGCTGGCTTTCTCGCGCAAGCAAAAGCTCAAAGGGCGGGTGGTCAATCTCAACAGCCTCGCCCGGGGAATGGCCACCCTGGCCGAGCGCACGCTGGGCGATGCGATCGAGATGGAATACGTGCTCGGCGAAGACCTGCCGAACTGCGAGCTGGACACGACGCAGCTCGAAGTGGCCGTGCTCAATCTGCTGCTGAATTCCCGCGACGCCATGCCCAACGGGGGCCGCATCCGGGTGGAAACCCAGGCCATCCACCTGGATGCGCAGGACGGCAACAACTTCTCCGGACTGCAGTCCGGCCGCTACGCCACCATCTCCGTGACGGACACCGGCGCCGGCATCCCGCCCGAAGTGGTGTCGCGCGTGATGGACCCCTTCTTCACCACCAAGGAAGAAGGCAAGGGCACGGGCCTGGGCCTGTCGATGGTGTACGGCTTCGCCAAGCAGTCGGGCGGTGCCGTCACCATCTATTCGGAAGTGGGCCTGGGCACCACGGTCCGCATGTATTTCCCTGCAGTGCACGGCCGTCCCCACCCCGACCTGGCCGAATCGCTGGTCCCGAAGAATCGCGGAGGCAATGAAACCATCCTCGTGGTGGACGATCGGGTCGAGGTGGCCGAACTGGCCCAGGCCATGCTGGAAGGCCTGGGCTACACGGTGCACACGGCGCACAGCGCACATGCCGCGCTGAAACTGGTGCGGGCGATGCCACAGGACGCACTGCCGGATCTGCTCTTCACCGACGTGGTCATGCCCGGGGGATTGAACGGCTACGAACTCGCGCGCGAGATGCGCAAGACCGTGGCGGGCATCCACATCCTGCTCACCACGGGGTTCGACCGCGACATGGGCAGCCTGGCCAATGTCGCGCCGACGGAGTTCGAGATCCTGAAAAAACCCTACCGGCTGGCAGACCTGGCACGCAGCGTGCGCATGGTGCTGGACGGCGCCACTGGCACCCGGACCTGACCGCATGCACCCGGGCGCGCGATGCACTGAAATTTCGCGACGCCAGCAATCCAACGGCGACAGGCCTGCGTACAGGAAGCAGGCCGCACATTCCGATGCGGCACTCCAGGAGCCGCACATGCCGAAAAGCACCGCCAATGCCATTCGATGGGCCGAGCAGGGCATCGTGCCCGACCAGATGGTGCGCTACGGCATCCGCCGTCTTTTGAAAGAACGCCTGCAGGAAATGCGCAGCGGCGACGCCGCAGCCGCGGCAGAGCAGACGCAGGCGTTCGTGGACGCCATGCGCACGGCCGAACTGGCACCACTGCCCGACAAGGCCAACGAGCAGCATTACGAGGTGCCGGCCGAATTCTTCGGCGCGGTGCTCGGCCCGCATCGCAAGTACAGCAGCGGCTACTGGGGCGACGGAGCTGCCACCCTGGCGCAGGCAGAAGAAGCCGCGCTCCTTCGGACGTGCGAGCACGCCGGCCTGGCCGACGGGCAGCGCATTCTGGAGCTGGGCTGCGGCTGGGGGTCCCTCACGCTGTGGATGGCTCAGCGCTATCCCGCCAGCCGCATCACCGCGGTCTCCAATTCGCACTCGCAGCGCGCCTACATCAACGCCGAGGCGGCCAGGCGCGGTCTGTCCAACGTGCAGGTGATCACCTGCGATTTCAACCGCTTCGACATTGCGGACCGCTTCGACCGCATCGTTTCGGTGGAGATGTTCGAGCACCTGCGCAACTGGCCGCAGGCCTTTGCCAACGTGTCGCGCTGGCTCGCACCCGGGGGCCGTTTCTTCATGCATGTGTTCGCGCACCGCGAGGCGCCCTACCCGTTTGAGGAACGCGACGCGAGCGACTGGATGAGCAAGCATTTCTTCTCCGGTGGCATGATGCCCAGCGACGATCTGGCCCTGCACTGCCAGGACGATCTGCAGTTGCGGCGGCGCTGGCGTTGGGATGGCACGCATTACGAACGCACGGCCCGCGCCTGGCTGGACAACATGGATCTGCAACACGACGCGCTCGTGCCACTGTTCCGCCGAACCTACGGAGAAGACGCGCCGGCATGGTGGAGCCGGTGGCGTCTGTTCTTCCTGTCGGTGGAAGAACTCTTCGGCTTTCACGGTGGGCAGCAATGGTGGGTGAGCCACTACCTGTTCGACCGTCGCAACTGATCGGATGGGCATGAACGCATCAGCCACCACCACCTGGGCCTTGTTCGGCCTCGCCTGGGCCCTGTCCGCGTCCGTTGCCACGTGGGTGGTGAGCCTTGCCCGCAAGGACGCCAGCCTGGCCGATCGGGCCTGGCCCATACTCATCGCCGGCTGCGGCGCCGTGTATGGGGCCTTGGCCCCAAGCCTTGGGGCCCGGGGCACCGCGTTGCTGCTGTTGTCGGGGATCTGGGGACTGCGGCTGTGCGTCTATATCACCGCACGCAATTGGGGGCACGGCGAAGACCACCGCTACCGCGCGATGCGCGAACGCAACCGCCCGAACTTCGCCTTCAAAAGCCTCTACCTCGTGTTCGGCCTGCAAGCCATGCTGGCCTGGATCGTCTCGGCGCCGTTGCTGGCAGGCCTGGCGGCATCGCCCCGCCCACTGGGCGCGATCGATGCGATTGGCATTGCCCTGGCCGGATTCGGCATCGTGTTCGAAGCGGTGGGCGATGCGCAGATGGCGCGCTTCAAATCCGATCCCGCCCATGCGGGGCAGGTCATGGACCGGGGACTGTGGCGGTTCACGCGCCACCCCAACTATTTCGGTGAGGCCTGCGTCTGGTGGGGCCTCTGGCTCGTCGCGCTCGCAGGTACGGGCTGGGCGGGCGTATGGACCATCGTGTCGCCTGCGCTCATGACGGTCCTGCTGCTGCGCGTGTCGGGCGTGGCACTGCTGGAAAAAGACATCGCCGAGCGCCGCCCGGCCTACCGCGAGTACATGCTGCGCACCAATGCCTTCATTCCGGGACCACCGCGCACCGGAGGCTCGCGATGACCGGCCGCCTGCGGCAAACCGCCTGGTGCGTTGCCGCCGCCTTGCTGTGGACTGCTACGGCCATGCCTGCGGCCGCAGCGATGCCGGCGGCAAACGAGTGGAATTTCCAGGTGGCCCTGGATGGCACGCCGATCGGCGAACACCGCTTTCGACTGTCGGCGCCTGCGGCCCAGGAGCGCGTGCTGACCAGCGAAGCACGCTTTGCCGTCAAGCTGCTCGGCTTGGTCGTCTATCGCTACCGGCACGATGCCCGTGAACTCTGGCGCGATGGATGCCTTGAAGCCATCACCGCGGAGACGCAGGACGATGGCAAGGTCAACAAAGTGGACCTGCGCTTTCCCGCGCCGGGCAGCGCCACTCCGCCCGCCGAAGGCATGCCCGCGTGCACCTTGAGTTTTGCGTACTGGAACCCGGCCATCCTGAGCCAGACGCAGTTGCTCAATGCCCAGACGGGCAAGATCGATGCCGTGCAGGTGGTGCGGCAGGGCGAAGGCACCCTCGATGTGCGGGGCGAAACCGTGGCGGCGGTGCGCTGGCGAATCACCGGGTTGCCGCAGCCCATCGACCTCTGGTATGCCGCCGACGGCGCGTGGATCGGCCTCGACTCCACCGTGGGCAGCGGCCGCCGGCTCAGCTACCGATTGAAATAACCGACTCTCAGGAGAAAACCCATGATGATCCGCCCCTTTGCCGTCGCCTATGCCTCCACGGCCCTGGTCTTCCTGGCGCTCGACGCCGTGTGGCTCTCCACCATGGCCGACCGCCTTTACCGCCCCGCCATCGGGCACCTCATGCAGGACAAGTTTTCGGTGGCGCCCGCGGCGTTGTTCTACCTGATCTACGTCGCCGGCGTGGTCGTGATGGCGGTGTTGCCTGCGGTGGAGCAGCGCAGCTGGACATCGGCCCTGGGCATGGGCGCCCTGCTGGGGTTGATCGCCTATGCCACCTACGACCTGACCAACCAGGCCACCTTGAAAGACTGGCCGTGGAGCGTGACGATCGCCGACATGTGCTGGGGCGCTTTCGTCACGGGCGCAGCCGCCACGGCAGCCTGCCTGGCGACCCTGCGCTGGGGCGGCCCGCTGCGCTGATTGATGGCCGCCACGCGCCCTGGACAGGGCGCGATCCCGCTCACATGCCGACGAGCGCGCCGGCCCAGCGCGCGATGGCGCCATCGAAAACCACCCGACCTTCGATGCCCGCCAGGCAGATGCATTCGCCGCCCGGCTCCACCACCGGCTGATGGTGCACCTGCCCATCGGCGCCGTCGAAATCTCCCGGGCCGAACCGCGCGCGCCCATCGTGGAAGGCGCCATGCAACACCTGGGTCCATTCCACCTCGCTGTGCGTGTGCTGCGGCAAACGCTTGCCCGCACCGATCCGCAGGAGCAGCACGTTGGCCTGGGCATCGTCCGGCAGGATCACGCGGCTCCAGCGCACGCCGGGACCGAGCCAGCGCCAGGGCGAAACCTGGCAGGCATCAAGCGCATCGGGCCAGAAGGCCCCTTGCGGCCAGGATCCGGGGCGCGTCGATGGCCGGCGGCCAGCGCCATGACCAGGACGATGCGCTACGCCGTCGATCACCGCCAGGGTGCGCGCCAACGCATCGGGCTGCAACGTGGCCGGGGCGATGCCGTCCAGCATGGCACCGCCGACCATTTCGAGTGTGCACAAGCGCTCGCGGCAGTGCGCGCACATGGCCACATGCGCCTGGATCAGCAGCGAGGCGGCCGCGGGCAGGTGCCCGGCGGCCTGGGCCAGCAGCACGTCGTCGGCGGGATGGTGTTGGATCGTCATGGCTCAAGGTGGCCGAGCAAGCGGCGCAAATGGTTCATCGCCAGGCGGACCCGCGACTTCACGGTGCCCAGCGGAATGCCCAGATCCTGCGCGATCCGGGCGTGGGGATGCTCTTCGAAGAAAGACAGCTGCAGCACCTGCGCCTGGTCGGGCGACAGCTGCTGCAGGGCACGCCTTACTTCGCTCTCTTGCTGGGCGGCGTAGCAATGTTCGTCGGGCGCAGGCGCCGTGTCGGGGATCTGTTCGCCCTGGCCCTCGTCCTGCTCTAGCGCCAGATTGGAGCGGCGCCGGAAATAATCCACCCGCAGGTTGCGCGCAATCGTGAAAACCCAGGTGGACACGCCAGCGTGGGCCGGGTCGAACAGGTGCGCCTTGCGCCAGACGCTGACCAGCGCCTCCTGAGCGAGGTCTTCCGCCACGCTCTCCGGGGTTCCGAGGCGCATGAGGTAGGCCTTCACGCGCGGGGCGAAGTGCTTGAACAGCGCAGCGAACGCCTGCCGGTCGCCCTGGGACGCCACCGCCTGGACCAGGGCGCTCAACGCGTCTCCCGTCGGATGGGCTCCATGGGTGGGTGGCTGGGTCACGATCGACAAATAAGGAGGCCAGGATTTTCGAGGCCTGGAAGGCCGCTCTGCGGGCTGGCGGACGGTGGTCATGCTGCTCATACGCAACACCCGGCGGATTAGATCACGTCCATCTGGTGGAATCCAAACGCGCAGCCACTGCGTATACCCACACAATACTCCGCGAGGAGACTTCGAGGATGGACGCAATGACAATCCATGCGGCGCACGCGCCCGCATCGCCTGCCAAGGCCGCCCCACCGGGACGGCCGCTGGATGTGGCCGTGATCGGCAGCGGCATTTCCGGCCTGTCGGCCGCGTGGCTGCTCGCCCAACGCCACCAGGTCACGCTGTTCGAGGCCGACCGCCGGCCCGGCGGCCACAGCCACACCGTGCACGTGCCCGGGCCGGGGGGCGAGATCGCCGTGGACACCGGGTTCATCGTCTACAACGAATCGGCCTATCCCAACCTGACGGCGCTGTTCGCGCACCTGCAGGTGGCCACGCTGGCCACCGACATGTCCTTCGGCGTGAGCCTGGATGGAGGCGCACTCGAGTACAGCGGCACGGGCTTTGGCGGCGTGTTCGCCCAGCGCAGCAATCTGCTGAGCCCGCGCTTCTGGTCGATGCTGCGCGATCTGGTGCGCTTTTACCGCCGGGCGCCCGCCGATGTCCGCCGACTGGGTGACCTCTCGCTCGATGCCTACCTCGACCAGCACGGCTATGGCCGGGCGTTCCGCGAGGACCACCTCTATCCCATGGCCGCCGCCATCTGGTCCACGCCCGCCGCACGCATCGGCGAGTACCCCGTCCAGGCGTTCGTGCGGTTTTGCGAAAACCATCACTTGCTGAACCTCGGGCACCGCCCGGCCTGGCGCACCGTGCAAGGCGGCAGCCAGCGCTACGTGCAGAAGATCACGGAGGTTCTCGGCCAGGGACTGCGCCTGGACAGCGCGGCCATCGAAGTGCGGCGCACCGCCGAGGGTGCCTACGTGCGCACGGGCGATGCGCAGGAATCGCGGCGCTTCGACCAGGTGGTCATCGCCACCCATGCCGACCAGGCCCTGCGCCTGCTGCCGGATGCGAGCCAGGCAGAGACCGACCTGCTCGGCGCCTTCGGCTACAGCCGCAACCGGGCCGTGCTGCACAACGACCCGGCCCTGATGCCCCGGCGCCGCGCGGTGTGGTCCAGCTGGAACTACGCTGCCGAGCGCGAACGCAGCGAGGCCCTGAGCGTGACCTACTGGATGAATCGCCTGCAGCACATTCCGGACGCCACCCCGCTGTTCCTCACGCTCAACCCCACGCAGGAGCCGCACCCCCGCCACCTGCTGCACACGCAAACCTACGAGCACCCGATCTTCAACGGCGCCGCCATGCAGGCCCAGCGATCGCTCTGGTCGCTGCAGGGCCAGCGACGCACCTGGTTCTGCGGCGCCTACTTCGGCTCCGGCTTCCACGAAGACGGACTGCAGGCCGGCCTAGCCGTGGCGGAGGCCCTGGGCGGCGTGCGCCGGCCCTGGAACGTTGACAACGAATCCGGCCGCATCCACCTGTCCGCAGTCTCTGCAGGAACTGCAGCGCACCCAGGGGCCGAGCAGTGACCGGCCAGTCCGCGCTCTATACCGGCCGAGTGATGCACCAGCGGCTCAGCCCGGCGCGGCACCGGCTGCAGTACCGCGTCTTTTCGCTGCTGATCGATCTGGACGAACTGGCAGGGCTCGACCGCCGCCTGCGGTTGTTCTCCGTCAACCGCTTCAACCTGTTCAGCCTGCACGAGAAGGACTACGGCGGCGCCGAGGGCCTGCCGATGCGCCAGCATGTAGAGCAGCAACTGGCCCGGGCGGGGCTGGCGCCCGGCGGCCGCATCCAGCTGCTGACCATGCCGCGCATCCTGGGCTACGCCTTCAACCCGCTGACCGTGTACTTCTGCCACCGGCCCGACGGCGCGCTCCAGGCCCTGCTCTACGAGGTGAACAACACCTTCGGCGAGCGCCACAGCTACCTGATTGCCGTCCCCGAAGCCGAGCAGCACGCCACCCGCATCCGGCAGTCGTGCGACAAGGAATTCCATGTGTCGCCCTTTCTGGGGCTGTCGATGCGCTATGCCTTCGACATCGCCCTGCCCGCGGCGCAGCGCGACCACCTGGGCGTGGGCATCACGGCCAGCGATGCGAACGGACCCGTGCTGGTCGCGCGCTTCCATGCGCGCCGCCGGCCGCTCGACGACCGCGCCCTCGCCCGCACCTTCCTCACCCACCCGCTGCTCACGCTGAAAGTGATGGGCGCCATCCACTGGGAAGCCCTGAAACTCTGGATCAAAAGGGTGCCGCTGCACACCAAGCCGCCCGCGCCGGCCCTGCCCGTGACCATCATCAAAACCAAAGACCTATGACCCTCCCCACCCCCTCCACCGGACTTCCGACGGACGGCACGCATGCGGTCGCGTCGATGCCCCGCCGGGCCACCTGGCGGTCGCGGCCCCTGCAGCGCGTGCTGCGCCGCCTGCTGACCAACGTGCGCTGCGGCACCCTGACCGTGGAGCTGCCCGGCGGTGAACGCGCCGAGGGCCGCGGCACCGAGCCCGGGCCCCACGGCACCCTCGTGCTGCACCGCTGGCGCCCGCTGTGGCGCCTGGCCGTGGGCGGCGACCTGGGCTTGGCGGAGAGCTACCGCCAGGGTGAATGGTCCAGCCCCGACCTGGCCGCCCTGCTGGAGCTGGGCGTGCGCAACGAGGCCGGCTGGGGCCGCGCGCTGCAGGCCAGCCTGCCGGCGC
>NZ_BAAJYT010000051.1:0-21562 GCF_057541515.1 Acidovorax sp. KNOB132 | reverse complement strand
CTGGCGCGCCACGGTGGCAGGTGCGTTGGCGGAGGCAGGCAGGGCTTCCAGCAGGCTGGGCTGCGGGTTCTTCTTGATGGATTCGGTCACGGCGACCCCAGGTTGAGTGACCACGGACAGTAGTTTGTCTGCGTAGGTGAATTTGGGTTCAGCTCTGAAAGCGCCGTGCGAGTCGAAATAGACCTCGAACAACATGCCCGCGAGCAGATGCTGACCAGCATCATCTGGCAGTTGGCGCAATTGAGAGGTGAGTGCTGCCACGAACTCCATTGCCTTTTGCGAGTTTCCACAGGCGGCTTGGTAAATATTGCGGCCAAGAACGAACCATGATGACCCCTCTATACCCTCTTGCTCGCGCAGTGAGCGAATCTTCGAAATAGCAGGGTTTTGCGTATACCAGTTGTGAGACTTCAGGTCCCGAATGATTTCGTTGATCATCCCCGGAGCATCGGCCGGATAGCTCTGATCCTGCAGAGCCTCCTGGTTGTACTGAAGCTTAAGAACCTGCTGCACGGCAGGAATTCCGATATCGGGCTGCGCAATATTTGCGTCATTCACTACCACTATCTGCTGTGCAGATTCCGCCTCCACTTCGGCCTGAACGCCGGGGTTAGGGGCGACTTGCAACTCGGGCTCGGGTTCTTGTAGCACAGGTGCAGCTAACTCTGTTGGCTCCGACTGCTCTGTGTTGATTTGGATCGCAGCTGCAAGATGAGTGAACAAGGCAGGATCGGTCTTCGAGAGGCCTTCGACCAGATGTCCGATACCGGCGATCGTGAGGTTCGCATGCCCGACTTTGCGGCGGAACTCTGCCATAAGCCTGGGATCGGCAAGTTTGAGTTCAGGCTGAGTGTTGCCAACGGCCTTGCGATCTCCGCGCACGAGTTCCTTGCGCATCTTCGGTGCATAAACCCAGTCACTCTTCTCATCCCGAGTGATGAACAATACCTTTGGTAAATCACCTTTACGATAGGTAGCCTCTTCGAGAATTTCAAACCAAATGATCAGATCGCCAAAGCGGTTTTCCGATTTGTCCTCATCGCGAAAACCAGGCGGAAGTCGGTGCTCAAAACGTCCGGGGCCATCACGACTCGCTTGAGAACACAGTGTAGCCAGATCGGAGTCGAGGATAACGGAAGACAGGTGCCCGTCGATTTGCTCATGAATGACGCCAGATTCAAAGTTCTGAGAGAAGACACGCGTAAAAGGAGCGAGCGCATCAATCGCTCCGCGGAATCCCCCGATAAACGCCGCGCGATCGCCGGGGAACTGGATTCGCCGCAAGGAGGCATCATCGACGAACAGGGATGCCGTTTCCAACAATCCGTTGAGTAGCTTCGAGGCTTGATCCGCTTCCTTTCTTTTGGGCGTGTAGGAGTCCAATGTCTTGGAGGTCACTCTGGCGAGGTATTCGCTTGCAGCCCACGCAGGGATGGCAAGTCTATTTGCCGCCTTGACCCTCTCAGACCACTGGAAAAACTCCAGCCGCGCTGCCTCATGCAACTTATAGAGATAAGTAAGGATGTTGGTATCGAGAATAATCAGCGTCTGTGGGTCGCTAGCTAGGGCAGCGATCTCACGCAAATGCTCATCTAAAGTCCTGTCGATCAGGTGATGCCCAAAAAGCATGCAAGCCTTTCCTTTGTGTAAGTCGGAACGATATTGAAGCGAATCCTGATCAAACCATCAATGTCCGCTCACTGGATTACATAATTTCAGCCAAAGCCAAGAGTTTCATTTCAAGCCGACCGCAAGTGACTCCGTTCAGCCTGATGGAGACATACGATTTACCCTTTCACGTGCCCCTGACGGTTGCGAGCTTGCGTGAATTCATCGATCAGGTCATCGATGCCCACCGCCTGCGCAGTAAGCAATCGGTCCAGTCCATTTCCGAGTTGCTGAACTTCAGCCAAATCAGCCTGAGACGGGAGCTGCACGGTGGCAAGCATTTCATCCGCTCGGACGCGAGCGGCTGTTTGTGATTGAACAGCCATACCTGCAACCGGTTCGGGCACGTTAGCCCCTCACGCTGGAGCGAGCATCAGATGCCCGACTTCAGACTTGGCAGGCCGCACCTTGATCTCAATGTCGTAACCCAGTCGCGTAAGGCAATCCATCAGCTTGCGCTCGGATAAATTGCTGAAGTCGCCACGCATCATGTCGGAGACTTTGGGCTGCGTGATGCCCATTAGCTTTGCGGCTTCTTGTTGGGTGAGGCCACGGCTACGCATGGCCTTCCTGATCTCGATGACCAAGCCGGTTTTGATCTTGAGCTTTTCTGCGTCAGCCAGGCCGAGGTCGGCAAACACGTTGCCAGAACTGCGATGCACCTCAACGCCTTCGACAAGATGAGTTTTCATTTGCGCAACTCCTTCACATACGCTTCGGCAATCTTGAGCCTAGCGTGAACAATGTCCATGTCCTCTTTGGGCGTGGCGATGCCGCGCTTGCTCTTCTTTTGAAAGCAGTGCAGGACGAATACTGCTTCCGCGAATTTGACGGTGTAGACAGCGCGATAGGTACCACCGCCATCGTCCTCCACCACTTCGAGCACACCGGCACCGCCAAAGCCTTTGAGCACCTTCGCGTCGTCGTGCTTGTCTCCAGCTTGCGCCAGGGACAGCGCAAAACCGAAGTGGCGCCGCACGTCATCAGGCAATGCCAACAAGTCCTTGTAGCTGCTGCCGATCCACTCCAGTGGTTTTTCAGATGAGGACATGGTCAAAATATATATGAAAAGGTATAAATTGTCAATATCCGATCTTCGGCGAGAGCTTCCCAGTAGATGGCAAAAAGCAATGACTTACGTCCTGCGCAAGCATGAGGGCACTCATGGAAGGTTGGTCCCGAAGAAGGTGTTTTTAGCCGCTGGTAACAGCCACCATGTAACCAAAGCATGAGTTTTGCTGTGCTGGATGATGCTGGACTCGAGCGGAAGAACTGCCGCTGGCGGCGAAAGCTTGGATATTTGGCATGCCGTTTGCAGCCACCAGAACGGCCAGCCAGCGCACTTTTTTTGCTCGGCTGGTAGTGGTGATACCGTGACGACCGGAAAGCGCTCAAAACGCGATCCAGCCGATTGGTTGCTCAGCGAACGCGACGGCGTTTTTTTGTGCAGCTGCTCGACTTGACGGTCCGGCGGCTCGAACGCTCCTGGCGGAAATATCCTGGTGTCGCGCAGCGCATCGCATGCTTGCTGCCACAGCTCTTCCGGTTTCCACCAAGCGGCCTGGTGGCTGCGCCAGAAGGCGTGGACCTTGCATACATGCTCCGTGTGCTTGAACGCACCCAGAGCGGCTTTGACGCCGTCCTGGCGGCACATAGCAAGAAACGATTTTTCGGTCAGCGGGTCAAGTTCGGTCCCACTGGCGCACAGATCAGCAAAGTGGAAACGGGCGAAGCGGTTGGTCTGCTGCGAGAGCTTCCACAGCGGCAGGCCGCGCATCTTCTTGCCGCGCACTTCGACGCGGGCGATCTCAGGACCGCCGAGAACTCGCTTTAGCTGTTTGATCTTGTTGGCTTTCAGTGGGTCATCATTGAAGCCCGACGAACCCGATTGTGCGATAGCCATGATCGCCGCGTGAACAAGCTCTTGCTGCTTGTTGTAGGCAGTTGTCTCGTAGTCACTTCTGACGCTGCCAAAGTTGTAGCCCTCGATGAAGCCGCCTTTGCCAACGCGCTTTGCCATCATGCTCATGCGCTGGGCGTTGTCGTAGCGTACCAGCATGCGGGTCAGGGCAGCATGGTAAATGTCCACGGCAAAGTGAACGACGTTCAACAGCGGGCGACGCATCAACTCGTTGTACTCGTGACGACCGATCAGGCCACGCATGACGTGATGGATTTGCTGGGCATCGCCGTCAGCAAACTTTGCCGGGTTGCACTCAATACGAATGCCGCCCTTCTGGCGGATGGAGTCAACAGCGCCGATCTGAACCAGTGCTTTGCTGCCGCCACCAAGCAGGATGTTGAAGTTCTCACGGTACCGGGACTTGCCGAAATAGGCGCGCTCACACGCTCCAGATTCGATCAGCTTGTTGATGCTGCTGCGCAGCTTCTGGAGCACGGTATCTTGATCAAGGCGGTCATAGGTCCAAGCCAGGATAAAGGCCAGACCATCCACAACAGGTGTTTGTGGGGAAGGTTGCAGAACAACGGGACGGATTTTCATATCACTGCTTTCAAGACTGATGGATGGAGTCGATGGCTCTCAGGCACATCGACTGCATCTGCTGCATCTGGTTGGCGCCGCACACGCACTGGCATGAACGTTATTGCCGGGTGGGCATGCTGTTCAGTGTGAGTGCGATCAAGCGCTGCGCACCATGCTGCTGATGCACAAGTTATTTACAGTTTTGGTTTTTGGCTCTGAGTGCAGATGGCTGGTGAAGCCAGTTGCTGCAGCCAGTGGTTCGGAGCAGCAAAAGGAGCCGCCTGTTGACGCGCAGAACTGGGCTGCGCACCGCGTGTTGTGGTGGCGCTGATATGGTGTGGTTAGCTGCTGCTGGTACGTAGTGCTGGTACTGCTATTTGTCGATATAGCTGGTACTGATCACATATCTCACACACATCACATAGCTCAATCACACTCTTGTTAGAGTCACCGGAACCAACACCAATACAGCAACTGCACGGGAGCTCATTTGCACTCAGAGACCCCGTGCGTTGGTCATCACTGCTACCGCTGTTTGCGCGGAATCACAATGTCGTTGTTGCGCGTGTTGCGCTCGTTGCGGCTGGTTGGCGCAACGGGTTTTGCGTGGTCAAGATCATCCAGATCATCGCCCTCGTCGTCGTCCGCATCCCAGTCGTCCGGTTGATGCTCATCGTCGTCGTCGTCGCCATCCTCGTCATCTGAATCGCCCGCGCTAGAGCCTTCTTCGTCGATGGGATCGAGATCACAGGCCTCCAGCCATTCGGCCAGCATCGCACCATCCCATCCGTCCGGCACAGCCCCGAACACCATGCGGAGCTTGCGACTCACATTGGACTTATTGAGCCCAACAAGCTTGCCAATCTCTTCCAAGCTCCATTCGTCAGCCTTGAGGATCGCCATCAAGCGCGTCTTCAGGTCATCAGCGACGTAGGGGGTGATCTCGGTTTCGAGACCGTCATCGGTTAGCCGCACACAGCAGAGCACCTTGCCACTCGCCTGATTTAAAGGGCTTGCCAGCTCAGGGCAAGAAAAAACAAAAGCTTCATCGAAACCTGGATTGGGTGGGCTCGGTGCGACCACGAAAAGCTCATTTGGAATACTTGAGCTATTGGCGTCATAGATCAGATCAGGGCACAACAGAATTACGTATGCGCCAATAGCTTCTGCTGCCCGCCGCAAGTGAAGCAGACCCTCAATGTCGGGGGCAGCGCCTGCGGGTTGCTGCAGCACGATGCAGCTAGCTTCGCGCTCCTCACGCCCCAGAGAAAGTGTTGCGATGGCGGCAGGACTTGTCCAGTCCAGCTCCCTCGATGCCTCACGGTAAGCAAGCTTGAAGTTGTCGGTGGCCAGTGCTGAAATACCCAGCAAATTGTGGATGCCACGTAGTTGTTCCAGCTTGCGCGGAGTGTTCCGAAAGAAGCAGATCACTGACTCGCAATCCGGCATTGGAATTGGAAGGTCGGCGGATTGTTTTGCAAGAGCCTGGACAATGACGGCGTGAACGTAGAGCGTCACCGCACTGTACCGCCCGACAACCATCGTGAGACCAGGATTGAGTGCTGAGATCGCAGTGAGGGACTGCGACAGCTTGCTCAGCTCTCTTTTCTTGTTTGGACGGTGAGAATCGCGGCTCATGCTACATCCCCTACCAATGCCCCTGCAGCATATGCTTTCACAACGGAGAAAGGCAACATGCTGCTACGGCCAACTTTCATCGGGGCCGGCAAGACACGCTTTTGAATATCGCGGTAAACAGTAGCATGAGAGCGCTTGCTGATAAAACACGTCGCCGCAATGCTGATTGAAGGCTCCATCCCTGCATCGCACTGCGCCTTGATAACCGCGAGCTCACGAATGAAGGCGGCCAGCTTGCGGTCTTCGCGCATTTGCTTTTTGTCTGCAGTAACGATGACTGGTTCTTTGCCGCCCAAGGGCAATGAGGTTGCAAGCAGTTCGCTGGCACAGCGAGTTGCCTCAGTTGGCACAACTTCGTTCGGGGAGACAAGCTGTTGCAAGTGCGTCGTTCTGATCTTCATGATTTGTCCTGAGTAGTTGCGAGATGCCAGTGGCCACCGACAGGACGAAGTTTCTTGAAAGAACGACCAGAAATAAGTGACGCGAAACGGTACCTTCGAGCGTCACATTGGGGAAGCGGGCATTCCTCCCTGCGATGGGAGATGATGCTAAAGAGGCCGGGCGCTTCCCAACGCTCTGCCCGCAATAACAGTTGTTGCGGTTGTGTGCGCAGCTACACGTTGAATGCGAGTCCGCGATAGCCGTAGTCCCGTAGGCTGATCGCACGCTCTATTTTTTTGCGCACTGCTTGTGTCAACTCATTGATAGGCGCGGCGCGCTTCGACCGCCCCACCACTCGTTCGACTTTGACAAGTTTGTTGGCCTTGGAGTCACGGCGCCAGTCACTTACCGTAGACACCCCATCCACTTTTTTTGCAATTTCGAGATGGGTCAAGCCTGCATCCAGCAGGTCGAGAATTTCCAAGTACTCGGCGAAAGCACCAAACCTATCGACGTGCTTTGGGGGGCTTTGGACAAAGCCGCTATCCACAAGTGTTCGTTGATGGTTCTCTAGTACCGTTCTGAGACTTTCGAGCTGAAAGTCGATAGGTAAGGTCAAGTCAAAAAGGGCGCTGACCTGGGCAGCCGTGAGAGTGTCTGGCGTAGTACGGTCACGCACAAACGACCGACGGTCCGAACCACGGAAAACTTCGGCCATTCCTACTGTCGTCTCCACAGGCGATTTCCGCAGCCGCTTGTCAATTTTCTTCAAAGAGTGGGTACACGCGGGCAAAGGTGGATAGCCAAGCCAGCCGATTTCCTCACTCAGCTCGTCATTTGACTGAAACCGATCAGCTGCAGGCACATGGGAAAGACCAAATTGCATGGGTATTTCATGCTTCCACATCCCGGCCATGTCGCTACCTGCGACCTCTATGCCCGGGTCGTACCACTTGGACAGCGAGTACGTTTCCAACCTGAACTTCTTTGCAACCGTTAGCCAGAGGTCGTCTTCACCCATCTGTTCACGCAGTCTCTGCGATTGGTCCATGTAGTCACCAACCGACTGTTGCTCGGCGTTAAAGCCTATCCTTCTCGACAGATCGAAAAATTGAACGTCAAGCTGACGGACGATAGCTTCGACTACCGGCTGCTCTTCACTGGCTCCTCCCGTGCACATCGAAATGTGTAACCTATGCTCGGGGGGAAGTGCAGACAGCTTCTGATAGGCGTCACGGTATACAGGATTGCGCCGCAAAAATTCCCACGCCCACTGCTGCGAGGTCCTCGCGTCACATCTGCCAGAAGTAGCCATTGCGCGTCAAAGGTTCCAAGTCAAATTCATGACCGAATTCTGACTCACTTCGTCTCACCAAAGCGCAGCATCAATTGTGGTTAGAAATATGGCTCATAAACAAAAAAGCCACCTTGCGGTGGCTTTTTGCTTTGCAAATCATAGACTTACAAAAATTACTGGCGGAAACGGATGTTTGCGGCCCTATCCGCTGTTGCGTACGCGCTGCAACGCGCGTTTGATCACCGACGTGGAGACGCCGTACTTGTGGGCTAACCCCGCCTGCGTGATGCCTCCAGCTCTGTACTCCTCGACAGCCGCCGCCTCATCCTCCGCGCTAAGCGCACGCACTCTTCCAGGGTGCCTCCCCCTCTCCCTCGCCGCCAACTGGCCGGCAATCGACCTCTCCCTGATCATCGACCGCTCGAGCTGGGCAACCGCGCCCAGGATCTGAACGACGAACACGCCCATGCTGTTGGTCGTATCCAGCGGCTCAGTCACGCTCTTGATGGTGGCACCGACGCGATCAAGGTGACGGAGCATGTCGAGCAAATCGAACAAGCTGCGAGCTATTCGGTCGATCTTATAGACGACAAGTACGTCCCCCTTCCCCAGGTTGGAGAGGCACCGCGCCAACTCCTGCCGGCCACGCCTAGTAGCACCGCTGGCCTTCTCTTGATAAATCCTCTCGCAGCCAGCCTTGACCAGTGCATCCAGCTGCAGTGCTGTGTCCTGATCTTGCGTGCTGACCCTTGCATATCCGATAAGCATCAATGTCCCTTTCTGGGACGGGAATGTAGGTGGGGCAATGACGCCTCAAAAGCCCGAATTGCCGGCCTCCAAATCAACTCGGATATCAGTGCCTGGTCAGGGCTGTGTGGTGCGTCGCTGCACACCTCTGCCGGAAATCTGCGATTTCCTCTGAGGTGCTCCGCTGGGGGTGGGGCGCTGACGCGCAATACCGTGTTTATCAGCGACGAGTGAGGGCCATGCCTGTCCCTCGATAGCGCCTCGCGGCAGGCCTGGGCGGTGGGGTGATCGCTCCGTTGCGCCTGGCCAGGCTCGCAAGCCGTGTGCATGGTGGCGAGGGCGCGCTGGTGGCCAGGTGCCCGATGGCGTGGGGTACGTCGCGCGGCGAAGGTCTACATGGGGCGCTGCCCCATACCCCGGGGGGCCTGCAATCACCGTGCGGGGGAGGTGCGCTCCAGACTCCTGCCGCAAATCTGCGATTTGCTCTGGAGTCCTCCACTGGGCCGCCGTGGGAGACCGTGGGTGCACCGTGGCACTGCCTCACGGCAGAACCCGCTGCACCCTCCAGGCTCTCCGGATTGCCGTGCAATCCTCCAGACCCCGCAGGGCTCCGCTCAGTAGCCCGACTGCGCCGGCCGGCGCAAAGACAGCTCGCCGGACACCTGGGCGGTGATCTGGGATGGCGCAATGAGCCCGGTATCGTGGCGCGGGTACACCTCGGGCATGGGCAGCGTGCGGGCCGGCACAGGCTCGGCCGCATAGCCAGCCGAGGGCGAGGCGCGCGCAATGATCGCCTGGCGCTCGTTGGACACCATGCCCTCGCTCTCCAGCGGCCACTGGGTGGCAAGGGCCTGCCACTGGCCGAGCTTGAGGTGCGCCGCCTGGTGGAGCACGACGATCTCCACGCCCAGGGCGCGGAGCTGGTCGAAGGTCGTGCGCTCGGCGACGTGCGTCGTGCCGTCAAGCCACTCCACCACGCCAGTGACCCGGCCACGCGCTTCCATCAGGCCGGCCAGGCGGATGCGGCCCTTGCTGGACATCTCGACGAGGTAGCGCTCTTGCGCGGTGAGAGTGTCGGGCTGTGCCTGCGGAGGCGGCAGCACGGCAGGCACTACAGCAGATGCAGCAGGTCGAGCGGGCAGTGCTGCCGGCGCGGCCGATGTGGGCACCAGGGGCACCATGCCAGGCGGGGGCGCAGGCTTGGCAGGCGGCTCTGGGTGGAAGAACTTCCAGGCCGTGGATGCGCCCCAGATGCCCAGGCCCAGGGCCAGCGGCAAGCCGTATTTGATCGCGGAGTTGTTCCAGACGCGAATGCGAGGGTCCACGTAGTTGGCGGTGTTGGTGGACTCGCTCACATGGCTGGCGTAGGTGCCGAAATACTTGGTGTCGTACTTGTTGACGTTGCCGGCGACCTTGGTGAATTCGTCGTTGCCTCGGCCCTTGTAGATCGTGACCTGGTAACGGTTGTCGGCGCCCAGGGCGGTGAGCTTCTCGAAGGTCAATCGCTGCTCGACACGGCGGCGCCACAGTGCCAGCACATCGGGCAGGCTCTGGCCCATCAACAGCACGTCGATGCCGCGGTGCCCGTGCTCCGTGACGAACTGGGTCAAGGCCTCGCTGGGCCTGTGGCGGTTGGGCCACCAGTTCTGTGCCTCGTCGTAGACGTGCAGGGCGTTGTCCCGCGTCTTGCGGATCCATTGGCCGTCCATCACGATCTTCCGACCGCGCTCCTCGACCTCGGTGTTGCGCATGTCGTCGCGGGTCAGCGGGTGCAACAACTCCTTGACGCGCTCCAGGGGCAGGCCTGCAACCTCGGCAATGCGCTCGAAGTTCAAACCCTCGATGTAGGCCACGACTTCACGACCTCGCTGCAAGGCCGGAATGATCTGAGTGACCATGGCTTCGTAGCTCTTACCTGCGCGTGGCAGGCCTTCAAAAAACAGGATGGACATTTGTTACCACTGGGCGAGGGTGAAGATCTTGCGGAGCAACCGGAAGGCGAGGCCGCCGGCGATGATGGACAGGGCCGTGGGCACGCCGCAGGCGGTCACGATGAAGATCACGGCGGGGTCGAGGCGGACCCAAATGGCATTGAGGCCGCCAGCCAACCAATCGGGCACCGGGATGTTCGCCAGCAGGGTGACGATGCCGTCGACCAGCAGGCCAAAGACGTAGACGAATATGTCGGCCACGAAGTCCCACAGGGCTTTGAACACTGCAATGACCAGGGCCTTGAGCCACTCGGTGATTTCGCTGAGCATGGTGTCTCCGATCAGTTATCGACAGCGATGCGAAAGGCCACGTAGGAGGCCACGAACATGAGCGCAACGGACATGAGCGCGTAGGCCTGCAGAGCCCAGGGAGCACAGAAGGCGGTCAACGTGACAGTGGTGTTGAAGTAAGGGACGTTCCAGACCCAGGCGGGGCAAGAACCGCTGCCGCGCACGGTCAGAAAGCCGGTGACGGCAGTACCAAGGGGAGAGCCCTGCAACGTGTCGCGCGCCTTGGTCAGCACGCTGCCAATGGTCTTGTCCTTCTTGGTGTAGATGTCGCTGGCCTGGATGCCGGTGGCCGCGCCACCGCAACCGCGGGACATGGGGTTCTCCTTGCACTTGCCGTCGCCCTCACCATCGCCGGTACCCGTGCCCCCGCCGGTGTTGCCTCCGGTATTGCCACCGGTGTTGCCACCGGTGTTGCCACCGGTATTGCCGCCGGTATTGCCTCCGGTATTGCCACCGGTGTTGCCACCGGTGTTGCCACCGGTATTGCCACCGGTATTGCCGCCGGTGTTGCCGCCGGTATTGCCACCGGTGTTGCCGCCGGTGTTGCCTCCACCATCACCAGGCGTGCCACCAGTGCCGCCGCCTGGGCTCCCCGAGCTGGGGACGCAGGTGGTGCGGCCATTGACCGACCCGACAGCACCGTCACACGTGGGAGGAGGCGGGTCGTTGTTGGGCGGCGGGCTGTCGCACTTGGTGCCGTCCAACTCGTAAGTACCCTGGCCAACGATGGCATTGAAGCCGTTTGAATTGGTATCCATGTCCAAGTAGCCCTCCCAGGACTTGAGAGTGGCGCTACAGCCGTCAGAACACATGGCGCCGGGTGGATCGGTGCGCGTACCAACCACATCGGCAGAGCCAGCGCCATCAACCGCGTATTGGCCTCCGGAACCTGCTCGGTAGCGAGCCCACCCGATGCGCGATCCGTAGCTGATGGTGTCGCCTTTCTTGCAAACTTTGGGCTGCAAAGCCGCGCCAAACTGGACGGCGTCATAAACAGACGCCTCAGCGTAGGGACATACAGCGCCACGCTTGGCAAGATCAATGGACGAATCGCGCTGGATGTAATACCAAGTGCGGGCCCGAGTGATGCCCTCTCCACAAGAATCGGTGGGAGCGCGAGACTGCCAAAGAGCGACCAACTGAGCAGGGGTGCCGCAGTTGCGCACGTTGTCGCAGTAAATGTCATTAGCAGTACCGGCTGCACGCGCAGAAGGTGACTGCGTTAATAGAAGAGTGAAAAGCGCGAGACAAAGGATGCGCATGGAAAGTCAGCCATAAACGAGGCCAGCAACGCATGCCACGCCGGACAGGCCACCGATGAAAAGGGCGAGGATGAGCCACATAAGCAAAAAGGGCCGGTGTTACCCGGCCCCTCCTCCATCAACCGCGCTTGATGAAGTTGAGCACCTTGACGGATGCCCACTCAACCACGATGGGAGTCACCTTGAGGGCGCCAACCGCCAAGATGGCGGCACCGACGGCGGCGTACTGGATATTGCCGGTGAGCGTGCTGAAGTCCATGATTTTCCTTTTGGCGACTAGCGCCGTTTGATGAAATTAACCACTGCCCCGACGCTCCACCCGATGAGGTAGCTGGCGACGACCGTTGAAAAACCCCAGGCCCAGACAGTGGCAAATTCGGCAGGCGTGGGGACTGCAAAAGCAGTGAGGGAGCCCAGCTCAGCACCAGTGACAAGCACGAGGGCACAACTGGACATATCGGAGGGCTGCGTGCTGGCTACGAGCACCACGCCAGAGGGATCAACACCGGCACAGATCACGGCGCATCCCATGAAGACTGCAGGTCAGTCCGATGGAAGCGGCGCAGGCGCCGCCCGCCATCGGACTGACCTGGCTGACGCGCGAGCACATCAACCATGAGGAGGTCACTCCACCGCGTCCAAAGTGAGATCAACGGGGGTCACGCTGGTGACCTCGCCGGTCTCTTTGTCGGTGCTGCGAAAGGGCTTGCGCGTGTACCCGCCCAGCTGGGCCAAGACCGAAACTTCTTCGCCCTTTTGGCCGAGCTGGGCCTTGCTGCGGACCTCGACGGTCTGCGGACGGCTGTAGGGGTCGGGCGCGGGCGTCACGATGCGCGTGTAGCGCGTTTGTTCGTGGCGGCGGGAAGCGTCAATGCGGCCCTTCACCAGCACCTGCATGGGCTGGATCTTGGTTCCCTGAGTTGGGGAGGCTACGGGTGCGTTCATGATGGTCTGATCCTCTGTATCTGGGCCTGCAACTCCGGCCACTGGAGGCCGGCACTGCCGCCGGCGGGGTCTACCTTCTTGGGGATGCCGATCACTCGGACTTCTTCGATCAATTCGCCCGAGGTGCAGCCGGTCATTTCCAGCGCCTGATGCATGTATTTGCCGTAGCAGCGTTCGAGGTGATAGAGGCCGTGGGCCAAGCTGCCCATCGTTTCTTCCTGGCTCGTGGGGATGGCCTCTGCGGCCGCTTCCAGCATGTGAGCGAGAGCTGGATAAGCGCCAGTGAAGTACCGATCCGGCTTGGTCAGGACGTCGAGCGGGATCACGCGATCCCGATTGCCCAGCCGCACCTCGAAGCGCGTCCAGTTGCTATCGGGCATGTTGAGCTGCAGGCCTTTTTCGTAGACGCAGAGCGCCTTGCCGTTTTTGAGCTTGCCAACGTACATCGTGCGTCCCTTCGTGCCTTGTTCGTGCCAGGCGCCCTGTGTGTCCAGATCAGGGTTACGCCCACGATTGATAAATGCCCCCGAGTCGTAGAGGCTCAGCGCGTCGTCAACGCTGTATTCGCCTTCGAGGAAGTCCACTGCCAGGTCCACGCGTGAGAGCGTGGCGTCGAGGCCTTCGAGCAGCTCTTGCACACTGGCCCAGTCGTTGACCAGGCCGCAGCCCTTGCCGTTGAGCTGAAGCAGCCAGCGGCCCTTCTGGGACTCGCCGCCGCGCGCGATCGCGCCCACTTCGACCTTGGCGCCATCGTCCAGCTGGAGGGTCAACCGATGGCGCTCGGTGAAGCCAAACAGGCCGCCGTCCAGCACTGCGGTCAGCCTGCCGGCCATGACTCCATCGAGGAAGCCCATCAGGCCGTGCACGCTCATGACTGGGGCATCGAAAGTGGCATTCAGCCAATCGATCTTGGCGCGCCTCGAATCAGCAGCGGGGGTAGAACTTTCCACCCGTGTTACAGCACGGGCGGAAGGCGCTGGCGCGCCAACAGGCCGCAGCCGCCAGGAAACGCCCCCCCCCGATGGATGGGGGGGAGTCATGCAACGCTGAAATGGTCATTTGGAGGCCTCCACGGTGACCGTGAAGGGGGTGTGCCACTGCACCGAGCACCCGAGCTTGCGCAGCTGGGTGACGTAGCCTTCAAAGGCCTGCAGGGAGGTGAAGCGTTTGACCAGGTCACCATCGGGCAGCATGCCGGGAGGGCAGGTGACGTGGTAGCTCTTGGGCATGTGGATCAGGGCGGAGCTCATGCGCGAAGCTCCCCAGCTTGGGGAGCAAAACGCCTTTGCGCTTCAGCTGTTGCCGTGACTGCCTCATCAGACAGGGACAGAAGCAGATCGCGCTGGCGGGCCAGGAACACGAGCTGGGCCTCGCCGGGCTTGCGCTGCAGCTTGTGGCTGTTGCAGATGCCGCCGCTGGTCACCTCGAGGTCGTGCAGCGTGCAGGCGGTGCGGGGGGCGATCACCGGGCTGTCGTGGCGCACCACTTCGAAGTGCGCGCAGTTGCGGCAACCAGGGCGGTCGCCGGGGGTCTGGTAGCCCACCTGGGCGTGCTTGGCGACGAGTCTCATAGCAGCACCAGAAGAGCCGTGCCGCAAAGCAAGAGGATCAGCAGAAGGAACCACTCGGGCGGCATCATGCGATCCCCAGAACGATCATCAGACCGAGGGCCAAACAACCGGACAACGCGAGCGCGCCGGCAAACGTGGCGAGGAACACGGGCAGAGGAATGCCCTCCCCCTGCCCGGCGGCTGGAGCCGGCAAGCTGGCCACCGTTTGGGTGGCAGGGGTCGGGCAAACGGTAACGCTGGACACGTGCACGAGGCGGAAAAAGCCGCCTGTGTCGTAAGCCAGTTCAAGGACGTTGCCGTCCACTGATCGGACCTTGTACTCGTCGCCTTGGTAGGTGACGCGCGCGCCTGCGGTGATGGTTGATGAGAGGGGCATGCCGGCTCCTGTGTGAGAATTACCAAAATGAGACTGGACTCAAATTGGGACCGGACGCAATCTAACACAAATGGACTCAATATGGCACCACTTGCAACACTCAGTGAATTAATCGAGCGCGCAGCAGAGGCTGCTGGAAGCCAACGCAAGCTAGCAGCGTTGCTTGATGTGAACCCATCAAACCTGATTGAAATGAAACAGGGAAAGCGCGCCTGCAGCTGGCGGCTCAGAGGAAAGATGCGCGTGATCCTGGGCGAGGAGCCAGCACGCGCGTTTGTGACCTCAATGGCTGAGGATCTGTCCGCGTCAGATAACGAGGACGAAAAAAAAAGCTGCAGATGGCTTTGCGGCCATGCTTGCAGCTTTTCCTTCGGATTGGCGGAAACGGAGGGATTCGAACCCTCGATGAGGCTCTACACCCCATACTCCCTTAGCAGGGGAGCACCTTCGGCCACTCGGTCACGTTTCCAATCCGGCTATTATGCCTCAGATTGAAGGCGTTTTTGCCTCGTCAAGCAGGCGACTGGTCCAGTTCGAACGCCTTGTGCAACGTGCGCACTGCCAACTCCACGTACTTCTCGTCGATCACGACGGAGGTCTTGATTTCGGAGGTCGAGATCATCTGGATGTTGATGCCCTCTTCGCTCAGCACGCGGAACATCTTGGCGGCCACGCCCACGTGGCTGCGCATGCCGATGCCGACGATGCTGACCTTGCAGATCTTGGCGTCGCCCACCACTTCCTGCGCGCCCAATGCGGGAACGACCTTTTCCTTGAGCAAGTCAATCGTGCGCGCGTAGTCGGAGCGGTTCACGGTGAAGCTGAAGTCCGTTTTGCCGTCCTTGCTCAGGTTCTGGATGATCACGTCGACATCGATGTTCGCATCGGCCACGGCGCCCAGGATCTGGTAGGCAATGCCGGGCTTGTCAGGCACGCCGAGCACGGAGATCTTGGCCTCGTCGCGGTTGAATGCGATGCCGGATACAACGGCTTGTTCCATTTTTTCGTCTTCCTCAAAAGTGATCAGCGTGCCGGAGCGGGCTTCTTCGTTGATGTCGATGTCCCAGGGCGTGAAGCTGGACAGCACGCGCAGGGGCACCTTGTATTTGCCGGCGAACTCGACCGAGCGGATCTGGAGCACCTTGCTGCCCAGGCTGGCCATCTCCAGCATTTCCTCGAAGCTCACGGTGGCCAGGCGGCGCGCCTCCTGCACCACGCGCGGATCGGTCGTGTACACGCCGTCCACGTCGGTGTAGATCAGGCATTCGGCCGCCTTCATGGCGGCGGCCACCGCCACGGCAGAGGTATCGGAGCCGCCCCGGCCAAGCGTGGTGATGTGGCCGTGCTCGTCGATGCCCTGGAAGCCCGTCACGATCACGACCTTGCCGGCGGACAGGTCCGCACGCACGCGCTGGTCGTCGATGGATTCGATGCGGGCCTTGGTGTAGGCGCTGTTGGTGCGGATCGGCACCTGCCAGCCGGCGTAGCTCACCGACTCCATGCCTTCGGACTGCAGCGCGATCGCCAGCAGCGCGGAAGACGCCTGCTCTCCGGTGGAGGCCAGCATGTCGAGTTCACGGTGGTAGGCGGACGTGGCGCGCGAAGGGGCCAGGTCCTTGGCCAGCCCGAGCAGGCGGTTGGTTTCGCCACTCATGGCGCTGGGCACCACCACCATCTGGTGGCCGGCCCGCGCCCATTTGGCCACGCGCTTGGCGACGTTGCGGATGCGCTCCGTGGAGCCCATCGACGTGCCGCCGTATTTATGAACGATCAGTGCCATTGGATATCTGGAATGACGAAACGCAAGACGGCGCAGGGAAAGGAGAAAAATTGTTCTGGCGCGCCGCCGTTTTTCGTGCAGGGATGGGGACCAAAACCTAGGAATTGTACCAACCGAGCACCTGGGCTTCGCGCACGGCAAAGCCGCGGCCGACCTTGATGCGGATGCGATGCCCCCGCGTGGTGCATGCGGCGATCTGGTCCAGCAGTTCGGCCAGTTGGGCCGCGGCCGGCGTGGTGCCGTGCACGCTGCGCAGCCAGTGTCGCAGCACGTTGGCCTGCCGAGCCCGGCTCAGCGACTGCAAGGCCGCCAGCCGCGGCGGCACGCCCACGGCGGCCAGATCGGCCTCGGCCAGTTCCTGCAGCAGTTCGCTGGCCTGCGCGGCATGCTCGGCGCTGCGGGCGAAGGTGTCGCGGAACTGGGGAAAAGCGGCATCGAGCGCCGGCAGCAGCCGGTGGCGGATCCGGTTGCGCGTGTAGTGCTCGTCGCCATTGGTGGGGTCTTCCACCCACGCCTGGCACCGCGCCACAAGCCAGGCGCGCACGTCGGCGCCGGCCACCCGCAGCAGGGGCCGATGCCAGTCGAGGCCATCGCGCTGCCAGTGCGCAGGCATGGACGCCAGACCCGGCACGCCAGCGCCCCTCGACAGCGCCAGCAGCAGGGTTTCGACCTGATCGTCGGCATGCTGGGCCAATGCTATTGTTTTTATAGCGGCATGCCCTAGTGTTACTTGCGCCAGACCCGCAAAAGCCTCGTACCGCATCCGGCGGGCGGTGTCTTCCGGGCTTTGGCCCGGCGCGGGACGTGCGTTCACGCGCGCCACCTGGAGCGGCACGCCCTGGCGCTGGCACAGGTCGGCGCAGTGGCGCTCGAAGCCATCGGCCGCCGCCTGCAGCCCATGGTGCACATGGAACGCATGCACCTGTCCGGGCCACCGCCCTGCGCAGGCCAGCAGCAGCGCGGTGGAGTCGGCCCCGCCGCTCAGCCCCACGGCCAGCGGCAGGGCCGGTGCGAAGGCCGCCATGGCGGCGTCGAAGGATTGCGTCATGCCAAAGGGACGTTTCAAAGGGCTGTGATGGCAGCGACTTCCATGCAAAACGGCCCCGAAGGGCCGCTGGGTTCATGGCATGGGGCGTGGTGCCGGAGCCCTGTGCTTCAGCGCGTCTCGGCCTTGGTGTCGGTGAAGCGGCCGTAGCTTTGCAGGCGCTCGTAGCGGCGGTCCAGCAGTTCCTTGGGCTTGAGATCGGCCAGTTGGCGGAAGGCATCGCCCAGCGCGCGCTTGAGGAAGGCGGCCATCTGCTTGTGGTCGCGGTGGGCGCCACCCACGGGCTCGCTCACGATCTTGTCCACGAGGCCCAGGGCCTTGAGGCGGTGGGCCGTGATGCCCATGGCATCGGCCGCGTCCTGCGCCTTGTCGCTGGTCTTCCAGAGGATGGAGGCACAGCCTTCGGGGCTGATCACCGAGTAGATGGAGTACTGCAGCATCACCACCTGGTCGGCCACGCTGATGGCCAGCGCGCCGCCGGAGCCGCCCTCGCCGATCACGGTGGTGATGATGGGCACTTCCAGTTGCGCCATCTCGAAGATGTTGCGGCCGATGGCCTCGGACTGGCCGCGTTCTTCGGCATCGATGCCGGGATAGGCGCCAGGCGTGTCCACGAAGGTGAACACCGGCAGCTTGAACTTCTCGGCCGTCTTCATGAGGCGCAGGGCCTTGCGGTAGCCCTCGGGGCGGCTCATGCCGAAGTTGCGCGCGGCGCGCTCCTTGGTGTCGCGGCCCTTCTGGTGGCCCAGCACCATGCAGGCATGCCCGTTGAAGCGGGCCAGCCCCCCCACGATGGACAGGTCATCGGCGAAGTGGCGGTCACCGTGCAACTCGACGAAGTCGGTGAAGATGTCGCGCACGTAGTCGAGCGTGTAGGGGCGCTCGGGATGGCGGGCGATCTTGGTGATCTGCCAGGGCGACAGATCGCTGTAGATGTCTTTGGTGAGCTGGTGGCTCTTCTTGCTGAGCTGGTCGATCTCTTCCGAAATATCGACGGCGCTTTCGGTCTGCACGTAGCGCAGTTCTTCGATTTTTCCTTCGAGCTCGGCAATCGGCTGCTCGAAATCCAGAAAGGTTTTTTTCGCCAACGTAATTCTCCTTGGGCTCCTCGCCCTGTTCAGGCCAGCACCACGGGCACGGACGCAGCATCGGTTGCCGCGCCCTCCCGCGAGGGCGTCAATAGTCCACCGGCAACGGGGCGAGCGACCGCCAAATATACCAACTCGCCACGCTGCACCAGGGCTTCCAGGCCTCTGCCACTTCGCGGGCATCGCTGCGGCTCACGGGATCACCCGAAAAATAGTGCTGGCTGATGCCCTGGATCAGGGTGGCATCGTCCAGCGGCATGACGTTGGGGCGGGCCAGGTGGAAGATGAGGAACATGTCCGCCGTCCAGCGGCCGATGCCGCGGATGGCGATCAGCTCCTCCGTGATGGCCTCGTCGTCCATCGCATCCCAGTCCTTGACGTGCAGCTTGCCGGTATCGAAGTGCAGCGCCAGATCGACCAGATAGTCCACCTTGCGCGCGGACAGGCCTGCGCCGCGCATGTCGTCCACCTTGAGCTTGAGCACGCTGGCCGGCGTCATGGTGCGCGGCAGGGCCGCGAAACGGTCCCATACCTTCTGCGCGGACGCCACCGACACCTGCTGGCCGACGATGCTGCGCGCCAGCGTGGTGAACGCATCGCCGCGCTGGCGCAAAGCCACGTCGCCCAGTTGCGGGATGAGCCGCTTCATCACGCGGTCTTTCTTGACGAGGTGCTTGCAGGCCTCGGCCCAATACGCGGGCGCGATCAGTTGCGGCCCGTCATGGGCTGTCTTTTTTCGTCGCAGCCACCGCTTATCCCGCCCGCACCAGAAATTTCACCGGCGCCAAAGGCCGCTTCATCCAGGAACCGCTCACTGCGCAGCCTCCCAGGTCGTGCCGGCGGCGGAGTCCTTGAGGACGATGCCCTGCTCCAGCAGCGCCTTGCGAATGCGGTCGGCCTCGGCGAAGTCCTTCGCGGCCTTGGCGGCGGCGCGCGCGGCGATCTGCGCCTGGATGGCGGCTTCGTCCAGCGTGGCGCCGGCCTTCAGGAAGGCTTGCGGATCGCCCTGCAGCAGGCCCAGGCACCCGGCCAGCGCCTTCAGCAGTCCGGCGGTCTGCGGCGAATGCGTGCGGTTGACCTCGCCGGCCAGATCGAACAGCACGGCGACGGCCTCGGGGGTGCCGAAGTCTTCGTCCATGGCAGCCTTGAACCGCGCCGCGTAGGGATCGGTCCAGTCGATCGAGGGTGTGGGCGCCGGCGCGACCAGGCTCAATGCCGTATAGAGGCGCTTGAGTGCGGCGCGTGCGTCGTCCAGGTGGGCGTCGCTGTAGTTGAGGGCGCTGCGGTAATGGGCGCGCACGATGAAAAAGCGCACGGTTTCGGCGTCGTACCTGGCCAGCACGTCGCGGATGGTGAAGAAGTTGCCGAGCGACTTGCTCATCTTCTCGTTGTCCACGCGCACGAAGCCGTTGTGCACCCAGAAGCGCGCCAGCGGCTTGCCGGTGGCGCCTTCGCTCTGCGCGATCTCGTTTTCGTGGTGCGGAAACTGCAGGTCGGCGCCGCCGCCATGGATGTCGAAGCTCTCGCCCAGCGTGGCGCAGCTCATGGCCGAGCACTCGATGTGCCAGCCGGGCCGGCCGGCACCGAAGGGGCTGTCCCACTTGGCTTCGGGCGGCTCCTCGGGCTTGGCGGACTTCCACAGCACGAAGTCCAGCGGATCGTCCTTGCCGTCGGCCACGGCCACGCGCTCGCCCGCGCGCAGTTCGTCGAGCGACTTGCCGGACAGCTTGCCGTAGCCCGCGAACTTGCGCACCGCATAGTTCACGTCGCCGCCGCTGGCACGGTAGGCCAGGCCCTTGTCTTCCAGCGCGCCGATCAGCGCGAGCATCTGCGGCACGTATTCGGTGGCGCGCGGCTCGATGGAGGGCGGCTCGATGCCCAAAGCGCCGATGTCCTGGTGCATGGCGGCGATCATCTCGTCGGTCAGCTCGCGGATGGTGATGCCGCGCTCCACCGCGCGCCGGATGATCTTGTCATCGATGTCGGTGATGTTGCGCACATAGGTCACGCGCAGGCCGCTGCTCTTGAGCCAGCGCTGCACCACGTCGAACGCCATCATCATGCGGGCGTGGCCGATGTGACACAGGTCATAAATGGTCATGCCGCAGACATACATGCGCACATGTCCGGGCTCCAGCGGAGAAAAAGGCTCCAGCGCACGCGACAGCGTGTTGTAGATACGCAAACTCATGGAAATTCAGTCAAGGGGTGGATGGTGCAGCCGGCGCCCTGGCAGGGGCTGCGCAAAGAGGCGGGAGCCTCCCGGAAGGGCCGTGCGCGGCGGTGCGCACATGCAAAATCAGGAGCGGCAACAGCGTACCGGCATGACAAACCCCTCAGCTACAATCCGCCGCAGTATAAGCCCCCGTTACGGCTTGACACCTCCAACCATTCCCGTCCGCCCATGAAGCATCCACAACGCACCCTTGCCCATCTCCTGCGCCTGATTGCCCTGTCGGCCTTGTTGGGTGCCCCGCTGGCCCACGCGGACGACTATGCCGAGATCACCCAGTTGCTCAAGGCAGGCAAGCCGGCGGATGCCCTGGCCAAGGCCGACCAGCGGCTCACCGCCAACCCCCGCGACCCCCAATTGCGCTTCCTGCGCGGCGTGGCCCAGGCGGATTCGGGCAAGCAGACCGAAGCGGTGGCCACCTTCACGAAGCTCACGGAAGACTATCCCGAGCTGCCCGAGCCCTACAACAACCTGGCCGTGCTGTACGCCAACCAGAACCAGCTCGACAAGGCGCGCACCGCGCTCGAGATGGCCATCCGCACCAACCCCAGCTATGCCACCGCGCATGAAAACCTGGGCGACATCTACGCCAAGCTGGCCAGCCAGGCCTACAACAAGGCGCTGCAGCTCGATGCCACGCACGCCAGTTCGGTCAAGCCCAAGCTGGCACTGATCCGCGACCTGTTCTCGACCGAGGCCAAGGCCTCCACCGCCAAGGCGCCCGCGGCTGCGCCCGTGGCCGCGGCGGCTCCCCGCCCCGCCCCG